>JABXKX010000122.1 GCA_013619035.1 Peptostreptococcaceae bacterium | reverse complement strand
TTTCTAGATTGATTGAATATTTCATCAGAATCTGTAAGATGAGAGATGAAAGGAAGTATATGATGAAATATAATAAACTAATGGTAATAGGCATATTAGCAGTTTCTCTCATCTCATGTAATCAGGAAACTACTAATAATAATGATATAGAAAATATAATCAATAATGTAGCAGAAGAAAACAATGCTCAGAATGAAAAAAGTGATTCTGAGGAGAGTATCGTTGATGAAGAGGTTATCAGTGAAGTGAAACTTCTTCCAGTATCTAAAATGATTGATGGTGACAAAAAATGGGGTTATGCTTCTAGTGATAATTTAAATTTAATCAGTATAGATTTTAGGTATGACCAACCTGTGTTCTTTAATGAAACCTATGGATTTGCAATTGTATCACAAAATGATCAAATCGGTGTTATCGATGAACTTGGACAGGAATTGATACCATTTGGTATTTATAAATCTCTGTATTTGGGTGGTGGAGATATCGTCTATGGACAAACTCAAGAAGAGCTTTATAAAATTTTAGATTATAACGGTAATGTTTTTCATACTCTAGAAGAAGGAATGAACATCTATTTAGATGATAACGACCTTCTACAGATATATGATCTGACTAATTATAATTATTTTGATGTTCAAACAAAGCAGGTTATTAAACTTGAATCAGAGGATTATGACGTCAGAAAATATGAAATGCTTTTAGCCAATACAGGTTTTGAGATTCAAAAGGGAGTAGATCAGAAATTAAGTATTCTTAAAGAGGGTATATTATTATCAGTAGAAACCTATGATTCGGTAGAATACATTGATGATTATTTTATTATTGGTAATCAGTCTGATAAAATGAAAAGCTCTTATGAGTCAATAAATGTATTGGGATTAATGGACATTGATGGTCATATGCTGATAGATCCATATTATTATGACCTCAAGCAACTTCATGAGAATTATTTTGCAGTAGCAGAGTTTGAGAATGTTGACTTAAACTATAAACAGTATTCTGATCAGACGTATAAAAAGGCTATTTTTAGAAGAGCAGAAGCTTTGACGGGATTTAATTTCTATATAATTGAATATGTGAAAGATGATATTTTCTATGTTTACGATGGGGTAGAGTATTATTTCTTAGATGTTCAAAAAAACGAAAAAGTAATGAGTGAACTGGTGATTGATGGACCATTTAAGATTCATGTATTAGGAGAAGTCATTGTTTTTAATCATGATTCATATGATGGTACTTATACAATCTATGCCAATGAAGATAAGATTCTTAAAAGGTTTTCAGAGAGTTATCCGTTAAAGGATGGTTTGGTGTTAACAAAATTCAAAGGAGCAGGCATTAATCCTGTATTTTATCCATTGTTAGCTTATAACGATAGTAGCGTTGAAGAAAAAATCAATCTCAGCATTAAAGAGTTGTTTGATATCACAAATGATATCGATTTAGAAACTGAACGTTATTTTAGTATAAATAGTGTTGGATTTAATGTATCAGAGTTTAATGATGTTCTTGAAGTAACACAATCATACTATTGGTATGGTTTAGGTGCGGCACATGGGAACTATGGTAACTCGAGTTATAATTATGATTTAAAAACTGGTGAGTTGATTGGTTTAAAAGATTTCTTTAAACCTGAGACCAATATAGATGAAGTGATTGCACTTTCTATTAAAGACGTTATTTTGGCATCACAAGAATTAGCAGAACGACTTTACGTGAACTTGTCAGAGTTAACAGATGAAGAAGTGATCGCTTATTTTAAGAGAGATGTCTATAACTACAAAGTAAATTCAGAGGGAATGATAATATATTATAATCCATACGATATTGGTCCATATGCAGCTGGATTGATTGAGATTCAATTGCCTTTAGATAGTTTCAAAGAGCACTTGAATTCAAAAAATCCTTGGTTTGTGGATTAATTTATCAAATTACATGAAATTTTGAGAAATGTTGGGTATAATGGGTTAATAAGATAAGTGATTGTTTTCATTCATTTGTTTTATAATATTGGTTGAAAAGAGAAAGGAGGCTGTATGTATTCAATTGATTATTTTGTTGATATGTATAAAAAAGAGTTTCCAAATCAAAAGCATAGGGTGGATCAACATATTGAATTAAATGGTATTTTTTTAGGTCATGTGTTTTTCGATGAAGAAATCTGTGGACCGCTCTGCCATTTGTTTAGAGAAACACAGAAATCTCATGATATTAAAAGATTTGTGAAGATTATCGAATTGATGTTATTTGAAGGTGATGATTATGTTAAAAGTGTTGTTGTAATTAATATACTCAATACGATAAAAAAAGAAGAAGATATTATTGAAACAGCCATACAGTATTTTTCTGACGATACGATCGAAGCGCTAAGATTAGCGAACGATGTATAATAAACATGAGTGACAAATGCCTTGATTTTTCAAGGTATTTGTTTTTGAATAGACAACAGTCATTCAAGATGGAGAGATGATGAAACGATACGAATTTAAAATAAAACATTATTTGTTATTGATAATGGTATTACTAACTATTTTATTGATTAAGAATCATGTGTCGTACAAAAAAGAGCTTAATGAAGTTTTGTCTTATATTACACTTGATGAAATTGAATCCATTGAAGTGTCTGCTAATGATAATGGAGTTCTTTCGAACTACTCAGATAAGTTTACCGTAACCGATGAAGAGAAAATCCGTGAGTTTGTAGAGGTGTTTGATCAAATGACTTGGAAAAAGGGGTCTGGGTCATTCAGTTATTCAACGAATTACAGTAATTATCGTTTTGATATTCATGGGAGAACGAGGTATATTTCTATGGATATAAAACAAAATAAGTTTATCTCGATTATTACCCATACCAAAGCAGAGGGCTTTAAAGATTATAACTTAATAGGTAGATGGCCAGAGGTATTAGGACATGACTTTTTAAAATTTATGAAGTAGTATAGGAGTGAGAAATGAAAGCAGCATTAGAAAACGTTTTAAAAACAATCACTACATTATTTAATGAGGCAGAGCTGGATTGGGCCGTGGGAGCATCACTAGTACTTTATCATAATGGTATCGTGGATAATGTTAATGATATCGATATTGTTATTGAAGGTAAAGATGTAAAAAAAGCTGAGGAGCTTTTGTTAACACTTGGTACCAAGCAATTTACTGAAGATATTCCAACATACAGTAATAAATATTTTGGTGGATTTGATATAAATGGCGTAGAAATAGATATGATGAGTGACATGGTAATTAACAATTATGATTGCAGTTATCTATATCCTTTTGATAAGAAATCTGTTGTTTCTCATATGAAGTTAGGTGGTGTAAGTGTCCCAGTTGCTTCATTAGAGGAATGGTTTATATTGTATCAAATGATCCCTAAGAAAGAAGTGAAGGTAGAACTTTTGAATACATACTTTGAAAGCCATGATATCTTATATCCTGAACTTTTAAAACGGGAATTAGATGCTGATTTGCCAAACCATATAAAAAATAGTATCCATATAATACTGGACTAAAACAATTGAAAAATAAGGATTTTGGAATAAATTAAACTGATTAATTTATTCTTTTTTTATTTTTCTTTTTAAAATGGGTTGAAAAAGATTTCTTGCTGCTTTATTCTT
>JABXKX010000307.1 GCA_013619035.1 Peptostreptococcaceae bacterium | reverse complement strand
GTGTATAAGAGACAGATATAATACTGGATAAACAATGAAGTATATTGCTACCTAATTATACTCAATAATACAGTTTTTAACAATGTGAATTTTAGAAATACAAAGATGTAAAATAAGGGCCGAAATCTCTTTATTGGATTTAATCACTAATAATTGAATATTTCACTCACTTAGAGCCACCATCTCGGAGTTAACGGAGCCATCCTCTCGCACAAGATGGAGCTGATGGTCCGAAGTATGAAAACCACTGAATACTGAACAGATAGATTTAATGCATAGAAATAGCCTGATTATCTTACGATAATCAAGCTATTAACTTTCAATTTGTATGGCAGTTGACCATGTAATTTTTACGCTATTGTTACAACTTATGTTTATCAAGGCCCCCAAGTTATGTGTCTTACATAACTAATAAAGTACCCTCAATTGAGTAGTTTAATATTATTTTTACTCGTTCGGATTTTTAAACAAGTCCTATCCGCACTTAGTAATACCAGCAAAGATAGGCTTTTTTTGTTCATTCATACATTGAAGTTAGGACATCACATATCGTCTTCATCATAACCAAACATGAACATTTCGTATCTTTGTTGTGTATCTTCGAGTCCTGTTCTCTCCAAAAATTCTCCATATGTTTCTTCGCTGGAATCTTCTTCATTTTTTTCATTCCAACACTCTTCACATAACCCGTCGAATGCTCCCAAATCATAGTCGTCGACAGACTTTTCACATTTTCTACAGTATTTTTCGTTTGACATAATTCCTCCTTTCACACTCTTTAATAATTATAAATATTGTTAAGAATTTCTCTGTTAATGAAAAATTCTTCCTACATACTTTTCTATTTTTATGACTCCTGAGAAAAAGAATATGTTTAGATTCGTTATTGAACAGCATTACAACTTCTTCTGATTCTCTTTCTTCTTGTACTAAGAACTGAACTTTAATATACTTACTCAGAATGAAAGCGTGATTACAATAACTTCTCGGTACCGAGCATTGATAATATTCCTATAAAAAAAATTTCGTTTTCAATAAAGCAACGTTATCTTCAATATGTACTAATTCAAGAGAAGCTATCCAAGTTTTTATCTCAACAGCCTTCATACTGCCTCTAAGAAGCTATTTGTCATATTCCCTAACAATATCATTGTACTTTATTGGTAACACCTCACCTCATTGTTATAATGGCTTTATAGCACCATTATGCGTCCTCATCCTTCAAACCCGCTACAAACATCAGAGAAGCAAAAACAACAATAGGCAATGAAATTAAGGTTGTTATGACAAAATCGGACGTTGTTCCTTTTGCTTTCCTTTTCTTAGCGGTATTCTTTGTTCTTGCTGTTTTGGTCTTAAGAGTTTCTGGGATTTTAGATACTTTCTGAGAATCCATTTCAAAATCATCACCTGCGGTCACATTAAAATCTTCCATTCCATTTGGAACAGATATTATGCTCTCATTGATAAAATCGACTGAATCTTCCGATCTGAATGTAGATTGATCTGCCAACTCAAACACCACTAGGTCACGGACTCTAACTGCATCTCTAAACGTATTCTTAAATACTTGAGCATATGATTTATGAATACATTTATTTCTTATTGGTCTTAATCTTAAAATTTCATCGAACGCTCTTCGAGAAATTGAATTTGAAGTATAGGCATCAAATACATTTTCGTGGAAATCTTGGGATGAAAATCCTGATTTTTCAAATGCTTCCTCCATTATATTGAAACAATTATTAAAATCATACACAGCAGCTTTCTCAGCGAGAGTAAAGTTTTTATTTTCCATAGTGCCTCCTTTTCTAATAGTAGAGATCGGTAAAATTGATGTTCAAATTTATTACTCTTATTACTCTTATTCCTCAGATTCAGTTTCAGCTAATTCTTCTAACTCAACATTTACTTCATTAATATTTATCTTGATGTTTTTATGATAACGAGTAAGTAAAAATAATAAGTAGTTCTCTAATGCTTCGTATTGTTCATCGCTAATATCAAGGTCATCCTCAATGCCAACTATCCTCAAGTAACCCATGACAACTCTTATCTGTTGCGGATACCCCTCGTATTTCTTATAGTTCATTGCAGGAAAGTAGATTTCACTAAGGAAACGCCAATCCTCCAATTTTCGTTTCTTATCTTCTTCAGACAAAATTTTCTCTTCTACCAACACAGAAAATTCCTCTTCTAAACGAATATCTTTTTTGAGTTCTTTCAGCCCTCGTTCAATGACCATTTGCTTAACACCTGTATATGACAGCTTCTCATATTCCATTGAGAAATGATTTCTCCTTACCGTTCTAAATTCTAACACTTTATTATAATCTCCATATATTGCATTATAGTCGATACCAAAATGCTTAATAATTGATTCAATAACCTGGTGCCCGGGCAAATTAATTCCTCTTTCATACTTCGACCATTGGTTTTTGTCGCCACCACCCACTTTACATAGTTTTGCTATTTCCTCTTGTGTCAATTCATGGTCTTCTCTAAGTAGCCTTAAGTTTTTACCAACTTTTTTTGCAAATTTTTCCGAATCATTGTTCATTTGAGATCCTCCTTTTCATATCACTCTTCTAATACAATGATATACCTATATTTAAGTAGTATCAATATGCAGATGACGACAACACAGTAGTAGCAATGTAACTACCGCGAGAATTAAGATTAACTCCCATCGCACAAGGAGTTTAGCGTTCAATATCTCTATACTCCATCACATTTTCAACATAATAGCACTCCTATTATTTGTGATGACAGTCCAATTATCTCAAACACATGAATGATTATATAATCGCCCTACAAATCAGAATTTGAATTGTAGCTCTTAAGGCCTTTTTATCGTGCAAAGACTTTTAGGTCATGCAAAATTAATATTAAAAGAGGATACCTCAAATATGAAATATCCTCTTCTATCTTTTTATATGTGTAGTCATCAGCACTCCACATGTCTTGTATGTTTATCGGTGATAGGAAGTGGCTTTTTCTAATTCATTTTTTTATATTCAACTCACCTATAGCTTTCAATTTGAAGGTGTCTCGTTCCTCACGATGCGGTTCACCATAAATGCCTTATCACTGGTTTTATGTCACCTGCACTTATGATTACAAATTATGAAATAAGAATAACTATTCTTTAACTTCAGCATAAGCAATTCGTTCAATTGGCATGATAGCCATTTCTCTTCCAATAGGTTCAAAATAACGCTTTCTATAATCTGTATGACCAACATCTTCTATCAAAGCTAATCCACGTTGTTCTATAAATTCTGATATCTTATCAGGCTCAAGACCAGTAATCCACTCTTCTCCAACTCTCTTAGCCATTTTAATAACCTTTCGGTATTCGGGAAAAGTTTCTGAAGAGGTGAATAGACTTTTAGGCACATATGTGAATACAACTTGGCTGCCTTTTAAACAAGATGCAATGTATTCCAAAGTACCAACGACTGCTTCGAGCGTGATATATTGGGTTACACCTTCCCAAAGAAACAATGTTCTCTTATCTTTATTATAACCAGCCTTAACAAGTTCATCTCCAAGATTTTGAGTATTAAAATCAATCGGTACAAACCTAACATGTGCAGGAATACCACCTTCTAATCCCAACAT
>JABXKX010000131.1 GCA_013619035.1 Peptostreptococcaceae bacterium | reverse complement strand
ATATTAGAATAATCGGAATGGCCAAAGTAAAAACATAAGAATATCTTAGACTCATGTAAAGGGATATGAAAATACAAAATCTATTTACATTACCAAGTATCTTTTCGTTTTTAACATAAAATGACCGATCTTTTAGTTGTTCAACAATTTTAAGTAAAAACTGTATAGCAACACTTGAAAAAGAGATTGTAAACAACACGATAAGTATTGTAAATATTATTCTAGAGTTTAGTTCAAGTACAGGTTCTGTCAGTATAAATGAAAGCCCAAATAGTATGGCGATATGAACCAATTGATCGCCAATGAAATATAAAAATATTACTGTAGGACCTACATTTTTCAATTCGATTTTTTTAAAATCCACAAAGAAGTGTATTATGCCATTTATGGTTGCTACCAAGATGATTTTTGGACCAAAGACCGCCCCCATAACCATAATACATAACGTCACTATGAAAATATGAAGCAGTGTCCATTTAATCTCTTTATTTTTATTATTGGCAATCTTATTCGTTTGAAAAGTGAAATCACCCAATAGATGACCAGCCAAAAGATAATAAAATGACATAAAATACCCCAACTCTTAAAATTCTACCTTTATATTTATAAACTCTATTATGTTCATACCACATATTGTGCAACGATTAACGACATAGTGAGAAAAAGCTACAAAATAAAAAAATCCCTTATAAAAAGGGATTATAGTTATCAATCTGCAAAGCAGTATCTTGAAAAATGTGGTGCCAATATTTGTTGTTGTTTTATTTCAACATATATATTTTCACCAGTGGCTCTATCATAGATATAGCCTTTATATTTGTCTATTCTCAAGTGAACTTGTTTGTAAAACAGTATAGTATCAGGTTTGAATTCAATGTAAACTTTACCATCTAAAGCGTAAATCGTTGCATTAAATGTAGCTGGTAAGTATTCCTGGTCCAAGAATTCCTTTTTGAATTCGACATTTACAAATCCAACCTGGTAACGTCCACCTTCAGAATCCACATCAATAACTAATGAGAATTCAACAGGTTCTTCTGGTACTTCCGTCTCAGCCATTACTGGCATTATAGCTAATAAGAGTGCCAAGACAACAAAAAATAAGCTCATAGTTCTTTTCATTTCGTTCTCCTTTCAAATCAAAGCAATCCCGAAACTCAAACCATTTTGGCTCCGGCAACCTGGCAATCATAGGATTAATCCCTTAGATCCATAGCTTTGCGTCCTTCCCTTTCAAGAAGTTTGCCTTTATCTACAACCTACGCTTAATATATAATGTATACCACAAAAAAACTTTTTTAAACATTTTTTTTAAAAATTTCTGATTTTAATGTGCAATCATCTATTTTTTCGAGCAATATATTCATTTTATTAATGTCGCTAATCCTTAATTCCTCTTGCTTTAACTGCTTATATAACTGACTTCTTTCATAATAACCAGCAACGCTTTGATATTCTGATTCCAACTGAAGACTGAGCTTAATTGATTCATCATAACAAGCCAGCGCATCCTCTGTTTGTTCTAATAACGAAAGCGCTCTGCCCTTTACCCTCAATACCGTAGCTTTCTTAAAATCATCATCATTTTCCACTGCATATCCAAGTGCTTTGTTGCAAAATTCTTTTGCATTACCATAATCCCCATTAATGATTTCAATCCTTGCTTTACTCATAAAAACATCTATCAACCCAAACACATCATTTATTTCATTCAGAATTTCATATGACATCTCAAGTTTATTAACAGCTTCATCTATTTGATTCTGTTTAATTTTCACTTTGGCAAGTTCAGAGTAGACAATACCTTCTTCAGCCTTCATCTCATGTTCCTTTGACACCTCAAGAGCACTGTTGAACGTCTCAATCGCTTTCTCCAGCATTCCTTTTTCATACAAAACACAACCGAGATTGATAAGTGCTGTACAGTGCTGATAAACCAGTGACAATTCCTTTGATTTCACTCTCGCTTTTTCCAGTAGACGTTCGCTACTATCAAACCTGCCTTTTTCTAAGTATAAAAGTCCTAAATTTACGCAGACTACAATATTGGTCTTCATATCCGATATGCGCTCAGAAGTTTCAAGAGCTCTACTAAAGTAATCCATTGCCTTCGAAACTTGACCAGCTTGATGATAACTAATACCCAAGTTACTCCCTACTTTGTTAAGCAACTTCAGATTATCCGATTTTTGAGCATGCTCATACGCTTTATTCAGATAATAAAGTCCATCATCGGTATTACCAGTTGTAAAATGATAAATCCAAACGATACTTTCAAGCTGACTTAAACTATCAAAATCTCTCGTCTTAATCAAGATTTCCTCTGACTTTTTGGCAAGTTCAAGCAGACTCTTATCGCGCTTACGATAGAATATATTGCATTTAAATAGCAGCAGTTTTCCATACATGTTGCTATTTTCTCTCAGTTTTGGCTCAATTTCCTCAATGATTTCAAGCGCCTCATCATAACGCCCAGTGTCTTTATATATTTCTATAATCATCAACTGGATTGAATATTTCTCATCTGACCGCTCCGATACCTTCAGGCCTTCATTAAGATACTCAATAGCCATGTCACTTTGTCCCAAGGTATTGTAAACAGAGCCCATGTCGATATAACAGCTGACTAGTTTACTATTTTTTACATCCATATTACGGTTATAGAGATCCAGAAAGAGCTTGTAAAATTTAAGAGCACTGTCAAGTTTATAGTCCGCCTTATTCTTTCTTGCTGACAAATAGACGTATTCTACTTCTTTTTCCTCATTCCCTGCAACACGATAATATCTGTAAAGCACCTCGTAATAGGACTCTTTTTCATGTGAATATTCTCGTTCGATTAAGGCACCAATTTTTTCACTATATTCTTCTTTATTTTTGTTGAGCACACTCTTGAAGATAACATCTTTTACTGTCTCTTGAATAAATACATAACTTTTGTTCAATACACCATCTGTTGTATAAACATCATTTAGAGCGATTACATTTAGGCTAATCAGCTTACTAAGTGTTTCTTCATGATCAAAACTTCTATTTAGAATTCTCAAAACCCAATTAACATTAAATTCTTTACCGATACAAGCGGCAATTGATAGGAATTGATTTTCCAAGTTGCTTAATTCTGACAAATTATTCAAAATTATATTCTCAATACTGTTTGGTGTCGTTCTGATGAAGTCGTCATCTACACTAAGAACACCATCACTTACATTGTATTTTTTATACCTTACAATATTGTTAAGGTACTCTTTTATATATAGTGGATTACCATCAGAAAAATCTGTAATTTGTCTAATCAACTTCTCATCAACAGTATTGCATTCCAATTCAACTTTTATCATTTCTTCGACACAGCGAGAATCAAATTTATCTAACTCACAAACATTCTTATCTATGTTCATCTGTGAATACGATGACAGTATATAAAAGAAATTTTGGGTTTTACAACGCTCAATTAATTTAGATAGTATTCTTAGAGAGGACTCATCGGCCCATTGTAAATTATCAAATACAACAATTAAATCTTGAATGTGATAAAACGCATCAAAAAACTTCAATACTTGAATGTCAATTTCTCTAACAATATCTGCATAGGCCATTGAATTCAAGGTCTTGTTAAATTCATCAGACTTCTCAAGTTCCATGATCAAAGTCAAATAATCATAACATTTTTCCACTTCATTCTTTTCCATATTTTTAAGAGTGTAATTTATCGAAGTTCTGAGTTGGCTCTTCTTATTTGACATGCTTTCCACTTCTTTTATCTTAGTAATATTGAAAAGAAGTGATGAAATAACATCATAAGACTTGTTTCTTATATTGCTGCAATTAACACGTACATTCTGTTTACCAACCGATTCACAAAAATAATCTATCAAATGTGTTTTACCGATGCCAGATGCACCTGTTACCCACACAAACCTATTTTCCATATCAGTATCATATACATTGTATAGGAATTCTAGTTCACTTTTTCTATCTATCAGGACAATATTGTCAGTCTGATCACTCAGCATGTCTATTGCATTAAAACACTTAAGTGGCTTTTCTTTATTTTTGACAGATATTTCTTTTTCATCAGAATATCTCACAACATCATTGGTTTCATAATAACATGCTTCCGAAACCAATATTTTCTCTTGACCAGCCGCTGATTGGAGCCGTTGTGCAGTATTCACGGTATCTCCCATTACAGTGAAGTCACTATCATAGGTATTCCCTACTCGTCCCGTCACAACCAAACCATAATTAACCCCTATAGAGAGTTTCAGTTCGATGTCTTCTTCTATTATTCTTTCCCTTGAATATTCTTTTACTAATTCTTGCATTTTCAAAGCACATCTTAAAGCTCTACTTGCATCGTCAGCGTGCGAATATTTAGCACCAAAAAGAATCATTACGCAATCACCAATGTACTTATCGATTGTACCGTCTAACTCATATACGGGTTTGGTAATGTAATCAAAACAACCATTTACTATATTTCTCACTTCTTCAGGATCTAACTTTTCAGAAAGTGCAGTAAAACCAGATATATCTGCAAAAATCACAGCCACATTTTTCCGTGACTCTGTCAATTCCCCAAAGTTTTTCAGTGTACTATTATCAAACATCAAGCTGTTACCACAATTTGCACAGTATTCGGAATATTGCAGATTAAATGCATTGCAACCAGTACACTCTATCGGAAACTTCAAATGACATTCTGGACATTCTCTATTCACTTCATTTGTAGCAAAACCACAGTTATAACATTTCATAACAACCTCCATTATGTAACATAACTACCCAATGGAGTGACTGATAATCAAATGTAATGATTGCAACTATTATGAATATATGTGCTTGTTTATTAAGGACTTGCACTGACCTGTATTTATTATTCCAGGATATCACATGAATAAGACTCACTGAAACTAGCCGTATAGTATTATACTATACGGCTAGTTCCTTTAGTGATTAAGTTCTGGAGATGCATCACCTTCATATATAAAGACTTTTGAATCCTCTATAATCAAGTTTTACAGAAGATTACTATGCTTTCGAGATAACTCATGAAATAATGCTCATAGTTGTTCTAAATATTTATTAAGTTCTCACGTTTTATCATAGAATTTACATATTAATGCTGGTGCTGTTCGATTGAATCTCCACAAGTACAACCCGTTGGAGATGTGCAAGTCGCACCAGTCTCCTTACAGATCCCTTTGGTTTCTTTCCATTTCTTGTTTCTATCACTAATAATGACATAACATATAATTATTGATACAAACAATAGTAATGTCCATAACATAAATTCATTCCTCCTCTCAGATATTCGTTCAAAATTCTTATCACAACTCATATTTAATAGTGGTTTACACATATTTAGCAAACATAAAACCGATAACCAACGCAAGATGATATCTAATACCTATAATCCCGATCATAGCCATCATCTTGCCTTTATTTTTTGATTCTTTCTCAATATGATTAAATTTCCATACTTTCTTATACGGAAAAAGTAAAACTACTAAAACAAGACTCTCAAGTGGCCAATGACCTACATATACAAACACTGCTGTTGCAATCAACAAACTGTAACAACATAGTTGCCATAACCTTTCCGCCCGGGATATACCAATAAATATAGGCAATGTATATCTACCAGCCTTCTTATCCTCCTGATGGTCAGCTATATTATTAGTTAACAAAATCGATCCTATGTAAATCGATGTCGGTAGCGTTACTAAAAATGTCTCAAAATTTACTATGCCCGATTGAATGTAAATTACAGTAGACATAATACAAGTACCCATTGTTGAACCTGCTACTAATTCGCCAAATATGGTATAAGATATGGGCTTTTTACCCGCTGAATAACAGTACATTATTAATGCACCATAAACACCTATGAAAAAAATACCCCAGTGTAATGTGATAGAGTAATACAAATTAATAATAATATCGATCAGGATAAAAATAATAACAATCCTACGTACTTGACTGGCTTTTATTTCTCCTGATGCAATGGCTTTCTCATCAGCTTTTGCTTCATCGTCAGAACCTCTTTTATAATCATAAATATCGTTAATCATATTAGCACTGCTTTGCATAAGTAAAATACCCAGTATGAGGAGCATCATATCTCCAATACTAAACGAATTAAATCTATACAAGCTGTATATAGATCCAAGCAACACAGGAAATACCCCTGCCACAAGTGTTTTGATGTCCATCAGTTTTAATAAAATTCTCATAAATCTCCTACTTCTATATCCATTTCACCAACTTGAATCTCAAGTAATCTACACCTCTAAATATTGTATATCCAATGATGCTAAGAAAAAGGATTCCAGCATACATTTCTTGATAATTTAGCAACGACCAATGATTCATAATAAAATAACCTAAACCCCTATCGGTTGCATAGGTCTCTGCAAAAAATAATACTGCAATTCCAATACCCACACTTGTTCTAAGCACAGAGAGAATATTGGGTAAAATTACAGGAAATATCACATGTATGCAAAGTTGTTTTTTTGATAAAGATAGGGTTTTTGCTGATGTAAAAACTTCAGCATCAATAGATTTGACCGCATCATAAACTGCAATCACTATCTGAAAATAAAGAATTAGCCATATAAGAGTAATTTTTGAGGCGTCACCTAATCCAAAAAGAACAAAAAGTATTGGCAATAATGCTGCTTTTGGAATTGGGAACATCACATACATAAACGGCACTAATAATTTTTCATATAATTTATTCAAACCCATAACAACGCCAGTACCGGTCCCAAGTACCAAAGATAACATAATCGCAACCCCCAGCCTATAAAGACTGAACAAACTATGCATTAACAATTCACCAGATATCAGTAAACTACCAAGTGTCAGTAAAGTGTTTATTGGATTAGGAATCAATCTCGGCTCTACAAACAAATGAAGTATCATCCAAAGTAAAAAAACGAGCAGAAAACCAAAACCACAATTTGCTTTTTTCATGTCTTCATTACCTGCCTTACTTTGAGACAAAGTTTATAAAATTCTATACTTTCTCTAACATTCTTCTCGCCATAAAATGGATTTACCACTTCAGCTATTACCTTTCCATCATCCATCACAAAAATTTTCTGTCCTAGAAAAACAGCTTCTTCTATGTCATGAGTTACTATAATCGCTGTGACATCACGTTGACGATAAAGGTCATGTAAACGATCTTGAAACTTTTCTTTATTAATCATATCAAGAGCACCTGAGGGTTCGTCCATTAATAACAAATCAGGTGATTGAATCAAAGCTCTTGCAATAGCAACCCGTTGTCTCTGACCACCACTTAACTTATGGAGGAACTTATCTCTTTGGTCAAGAATATCAAGTTCAAAAAGTATTGCCATTACTTTACTCATCTTTTCATCCTTACGGATTTCTTCATTGATGATGCCTAACATGACATTAGATGTCACTGTTTTCCAAGGGAACAAACCGCTATTCTGTAGAATAATAGATGTATCTTTGCGGATGCCCCTCACCTGATCGTTATGAATCAATATTCGCCCCGAAGTCGGAGCTGTCAGCCCTGCTAAGGCATGCAAAATAGAAGTCTTTCCACAACCGGATCGACCGACAATGGAAATCTTTTCATTGTGCCTAATTGTTAGATTCATTTGATTTACTGCTTTTGTTTTCCCGTGTTCAATCGATAAATTTTCAATTTTTATCATAACTAATCGTTTACATAAGTAGTTGTGCAAACTTCTTCAAAAGTCAAACTTTGACCCAATAGTTCTTTTTCCAACATCCAAGCTGTCACAGCATCAAAATCATTCTCGTCAACTGCATTTAAACCGTACTCATTTACAGGTAATCGATAATGGTCAACTGTTTCGTTCGTAGCAAGACCATGAGAAACAAGTGCAGATTTATACTCATTGTAGTCTGTAGATTGCATATACTCTACTGTCTTTTTATAACCTTCATAAAAAGCTATTACATCAGCTTCATTTTCATTTATAAATGATTCATCAAACACCAATACTACAGGATGAAAGTCGTTTGATGCTGTGCTGAATATCTGTTGCCCGTTCTTTCCCATGATAATGCCCATGAAAGGTTGAGGAAATACACCGCTATCCAGTACATCGCTAAGAACCGCACCCATTCTATCAGGAATTGCTAAAAGGTTAACCTTTTCAACATCTGTTTGAATATAAGTATCAACAATAAATTCAGTTACAGTGTTCTCTGCTATTCCCACTTGAAGTGAGCTTACATCATTAATATCAATTATTTCATTTGCCATTACACCAAAGTCTTCCCACTCTCTCGATGTCATAATGAATGGGAATCCTTTTTCATTCATATTAACCGCACCCATAATATCTGTCATAAATCCATCTAGTTCGCCAGAAGTTGCTGCGCCGTCACGCTCTCGTGAAGATTTGAAAACAGTAAGATCTACTGTAACACCTGCTTCTTCAAAATATCCATTTTCTATTCCGACTGCATAAATTGCCGCCGAATACGTTGGCATGCTACCAAGACGAATCGTTTGATTTTCTTTACCGCAACCTGTTAATAAAATAAGTGCTAGAAGTAGGCTGATTATAATCGTTATTTTTCTGTTCATTTTTTTATTCCTAACCTACAACATGCGACTAATCGCTCTCTGTAGATAATTCCTTTCATTTTCTATTACCCCTTCATATTGAAGATAAATTCAAGAAGGTGCATCATACTTGTTGTGTACTCTGATGGTTTAAGAGCTTCTAATAAATCTTTTGCCTTTTGATAATATTTTCGAATGTCTTCATTAGTAATATATTTTTCAGCATTTGGATCACCGTCAATCATGTCATCTACCAATTGATAGGTCATACCAATGTTTAATCCAACTTCTCGCATTCTCTGAATATCTTCGTCACTTCCACCACCATACTTAGCACCAAGCTCGCAAGACACTGCCATGAATTCAGCTGTTTTCCCTTGAATGACTCTTAAATAACTGTCTAGCGAATCTACGTCGTTTGCTTGTTCCAATTCTGCCATACACATTTCCAGTGCTAACTGAGTAATTGGTACACTGTATTTTTGATCATAATTCGCTGTCACTTCCCGAAAAGCATAAGAAAACAATGTGTCACCTGCTAATACTGCAATTTTATTTCCAAAAACCTGGTTTACATTTTTTTCTCCACGGCGCACAAGATCATCATCTATAATATCGTCGTGAACAAGACTCGCACTATGAAGCAGCTCTAATATCAATCCTAATTTATAGAGTTTGTCATCGAATCTACTTCTATCACCTGCAGTTGCTCCTGTAGCCAGCATCAACAAAGAAGGTCTTAAATATTTACCTCGAGCTTTGAAAAACGTTTCATAATTTGCTCGTACTTTATCATGTTTCACCTCTTGAAGAAAACCATCAATTAGTCCTTCAAAAGCTTTTAAATCGTCCTTTATAGGAAATAATATTTGTTCCATAATCACACGTATCGTCCTTTAATTTCATATTTTTTTGATAGAATGTAGGGCGATTCATATAAAACCGCCTACACCCCATCAAACATCATATATTGCATTACCTACACAGAATCAACTGTTTCTTATTACTAGAATTTATCACAGTAAATTCGTTCAGCAGGCATACCATTTTTCGCAAGTACAGCAAAACAAGCATCAATCATACCTGGTGAACCACAAAGATAGGCTTCACTTTCTTCGAGTTTAGAACAATGTCTATCCACTACGTCAGTGATAAGTCCAGCATCTCCACTCCAATTATCTTCTGGTAATGGTTGAGATAAAGCAGGATAATACTGAAAGTTAGGGAATTCTTTTGAAAGCTGTTTAAACTCTTCTGTATAATATAGATCTTTCTTAGTTCTTGCACCAAAGAAATATTTAACTTTCCTGTTCATTCCATTGTCTTTGAGATGGTAGAGAATAGATCTAATTGGTGCTTTACCTGATCCACCAGCGATACATACAATATCTCTATCTGACTCCTGATCTAGAGAGAAATGACCGAACGGTCCGAGAATTCGGATACTATCCCCTGTTTCAAGGGCTTTGTGAACGAATGTTGTTGCCTTTCCACCTGGTACTTGACGGATAATCAACTCTAGATAATCGGTATTTTTTGGATTAGAAGCTATTGAATAAGCCCTTTGAATTTCAAGACCCGGCACCTCAATCTGTGCATATTGTCCAGGATTAAATTCGATCGTTTTGGGCTCAATTAGTTTGAATTTCACCTGTCTAATATCATGAGTTAATTCAATTATTTCCTCTACTTCTGTCTTAAATTCCTGTACACTCAGCATTTCTTCTGGTAGAGATATCTCAAGATCTTCTTTTACTTTACACTGACAAGCAAGACGAACATTATTCTTTATATCTTCGTTACTCATGAAGGATTCTTCTGTTGCAAGAATGCCTCCACCACCTTCATTTACTACAACCTTACAATGCCCACAAGTAGCTTTACCACCACAGGCAGAAGGAATGAATATTTTTTCATCCGACAATACGTTTAGAAGTGTATCGTCTCCATTAATTGAAATTACTTTACTATTATTAATAGTAATTTTCTTCTCACCGTTACCACCAAGAAGGTATCCTGCGAGCGCCAATAAAACAGCCACAGTCGTTAAAACTGCAACTAATATAATTGCTATTGTCATTATGCAACCTCCTTAAAAATTAACAATTCCACCGAAACCTGTAAATGCTAGAGAAATAACCCCAGCAATAACCATTACAATCCCAGCACCTTCAAGACCACTTGGAATTTTACCTACTAAAGCCAATTTCTCACGAATGGCTGCGATTAACACAATGGCCAAAGCCCAACCAAGTCCTGATCCAAATGAAAAGGCTACTGTCTCAAGAAAACTGAATGTTCTGCTGACCATGAAAAGTGATACAGCCAATACAGCACAGTTAACAGTAATAAGTGGCAAGAATATGCCGAAAGCATTGTACAAGCTTGGTACAAACTTATCTAAAAACATCTCAAGCAATTGAACCGTTGCAGCAATTGTAATAATAAATACCAAAAGGCTAATAGTCTCACCACCACTGCTTTTTAAAAACTGGTAAATAGGCCAGTTAATCATTCCAGTTATAGTAATTACGGCTATAACAGAGACCCCCATACCTTTTGCTGTTTTAAGGTTCTTAGAAATAGCAATCAAAGGACACATACCCAAGATATACGTTAATGCGATGTTATGTGTCAATACTGATGCTAAGAATACATTAATAATTCTTTCCATACTATGCAGCCTCCTGATCCAGTTTTGCGATGGTTCTCATAATCCATATATATAACGCCATTACGAAGAAAGCACCTGGTGCCATAGCCATTACTGTCCAGTTAACCCAGCCTTCTCCCACTACGCTAAAACCGAGAAGTGTACCAAAGGCAAGTACTTCACGGACAATTGAAAGAACCAATAGTGTAATGAAATAACCCAAACCATTTGCAAGGGCATCAATCACAGAAAAGCGAACTGGATTTTTTACAGCGAATGCTTCAGCACGCCCCATAACAATGCAGTTTGTAATAATAAGCCCGGTATAGGCACCCAATTGTTGACTTAAATCAAAGAAGAAAGCCTGTAAGAATAATTGGAATGCTATTACAAAGGTGGATATCAATACCATATAAGTAACCATTCGCACTCTACTCGGAATATATTTCCTTATGAGTGATGTCGATGCCGATGATGCAATAAGAACAAGTGTTACACCAATGCCCATTGCAATTGCGTTTTCGATTCGATTGGTTACGGCAAGAGCCGAGCAAATACCTAATGCCATAGCATAAATTGGATTCTCTTTGAAAATACCTTTGCTTAACAACTGGTACCACTTCGTATAACGTATACGCACTAATTTCATTTACTAAGAACCTCCTTTTGCTTCTGATAATTTTCATTCAACATCAACTGAAAAGCGTTACTCGTCATAGTAGCACCAGTTATCGAATCAATTTCTGTATCAGAGGACATATCAGCTCCCTTTTTAATAACTATTTCAGGGTCAAATTTCTTGCCCTTATATTTGTCTATATACCACTGCTCAGCGATTACGCCACCTAATCCTGGCGTCTCTTCATTAGAGATGATCTGAATTGCTTTAATCGTCACTAAATCCGAGTCTAAAGTCATGAATCCTGTAATTGGACCCCATAGACCTTTACCAATGATTTCAAAACCAATATGGCCATCTTCTGAGTAATAGAACGTTGAATCGCCTTTAACTTCTTCTCTAATTGATTTTTCATACACTTCAAGAAGAGTATCTTCTGTCGAATCGATTTCAAAGGCTTTTAGTATTGTACTTTTAAGTTTATATTCTTTGTTGGCAGCAATTCTATCAGAGGTGTAATTCTGCGAACCAACCATAATAGCAGCAGCTACAATACCAAGTACTACAACAAAAAAAATCATTTTAATTTGCTCTTTCATTACAGTACCTCCTTTTTTAACAATGGCTTGTATTTCTTATCAAGCACATAAGAATCAATTAGAGGACCAAAAGCATTCATCAAAATTATACTGAACATGACACCTTCTGTATAACCTGAGAAACTTCTTATCAATACTGTAAATAGTCCTAATCCCATTCCAAAAATAACTTTTCCAGCCTTTGTGTATGTTGAAGACACAGGATCTGTTGCCATAAAGAAAGCACCAAATAAAAGTCCGCCAGTAAGAATTTGATATATCGGAGCAGCAATAGTTTCAGGCATGAACGCGTGTCCAATGCTTGTTAGAACCAGTACAGTACCAATATAACTCACAGGAATTCTCCATGAACTCACCTTTGTAAGCATCAAGAAAATACCACCGATAATAAGTCCAAGTCTAAAAGTTTCTCCCATTGAACCGGGTGCAGCACCCATTAATAAATCCCAGGTAGAGAAAGCCATAGGTTGACCAGCCTTAAGGAATGTAAGTGGAGTCGCAGAAGTAACTGCATCGGTAATTTTACTAAAATCTGTTATGAAAAAGTTTCCTTTGCTCACCAAAGGGTTCACAAAATTTGACGACATGTAAAACGGAAATGCGATGGTAATAAATAGACGGCCTACTAAAGCAGGGTTGAATATATTTCTGCCTGTACCACCGAAAACTTCCTTGCCAAAAAATACACCAAATACTATACCGACAGCCAACATCCATAATGGAATAGTCGGTGGCAATATTAACGGGTAAATCATACATGTGACAAAAATACCTTCATGTATTTCTTCTTTTTTTATAATTGCAAAAATCCATTCTGTAGTAATACCAAATACGTATGAGAAGAAAATCATCCATACCGCTTTAATTCCGTAATAGTAAACCGCCGATGCCACCGCTGGCATAAGAGCTAATACGACAAGAATCATATAACGCTTAATATCTATAGCATCACGAATATGTGGACCTCTGGTAGTGACTTCTGATGAACCTTTGAGGAAGAAATCAATCGCCTCCCAAGCTGGCTTAACAATTCTGTTTTCTTTAAATTTACTCACCAGCCTTCACCTCCTTAGAATCAGTAATCATATCACATTGTGGAATAACATAATCATTATGGCTTATCTCAGCCTGTTCTAATTTTCCTTTAGCAATTTTAATATTTGATAGCACCTCGATTTTCGACGGACAAACATAATTGCATAAACCGCATTCTATACAGTCAAAAACGCCGTATTCAGCTAACCTTTTGTTGATTATGTCTTTATCAGCATGCTTGTGTAGCAAATGTGGAATCAATCCCATAGGGCATACACTTTCACAATAAGTACAAGAAACACAAGCACGTTTTTCACCATGTAGATTTGTGCCTACTGTTTTTCCAGCCTTCGGCAATAATCTTGATATGAAAGAGTTAGTAAAAGAATCTGCATCTTTACCCCCTCTTAAGAAAAACAAGGTTTGTCTTTTTCGGTCTTCAGGTATAGCAATAATCACTTCGGTATCAAATGTAACAATATCTTCTTCTGTTAGCAGTTCACCAGAAAGAATACTATTTTTGACTAGACGTATTTCTCCTTCGTTCAAATAACTATGAACCAAGTCCTTTATTGGTGTTCCAACAGGTACATCTAGAACCTGATTTTTTTTCCAACCAGGACCTGATAAAGCCACAAACGTTGAATTTACAGCTTTATTGTTTGTTACAACCTTAGCAACTTGCAATATATCTTTTACCCCAAGATACAAAAGACCAAGGTGTGCGGCACTATATCCAACAGGATACTTCTTATTGAAAACCACAGGAATTGCTAATTCTTTAAAATTAGCTGGGTATTTTTCAGTAATAGTAACCAGCTTTACCCAATTAAGTTTTTCTATCTCTTTAGAAAGCAAATGATGTAAATCAATCTGATTTTCTCCTAAAATAATCGTAACGTTAGCTTTTTGATAGCTTTTATGAATATCTTTAAGACCACTCATAAAAGTGCCCGTAGTCTCTTTGTTTAATATATTTTTCACTGGTAAAGCGTAGGGTTCCACTTCGACAGCACTGACAACAATATCTTTCACTTTCTTAGGTGCAATTTTGCCTTTTTTTGATTCTAGTACACTGTCAGGCCCTGTAAAATCAGTAAGACTTAAAGCATCTAATACATTCGCTGCTGTAACTCCTCTGCCAGGCTCTATCACTGGACCAGTCACATCACTCACTGGCTTAAAAAGAGTTAATCCCATTGAAGGTTGCCCTTCAAAGTTATCAAACTTATATCCCCCAGTGAAAGTTTTGTGATTCACCTTCATAAAACTTTCCTCCATTATGTTTATTCAGCAGATGATTTAAACCATCTGCCCATTTGTGTTTTGACAACTATTACTCTTGACATAATTATCTTTTTTAACTACTCCAAGTTTTACAAACTAATTTATTTAGATATCTAAGTATAATTCCAAAAGATGGCTCCCAACTATTTCTTGGAAGCCTAGAACACAATTATTATTTCTTAGTCTTTTTTAAGCTCAAGCTGAATATTCCCTCTAATTTTTTTTAGAATCCGAGTAACTGTTTCCACTTCTTCCACAGTTACTGCTTTTTCGCCCGCTTCAGCAAAATCACTTAAAAATTTCTCCATTTTTTCACAGTGCTCTTTTCCTTTTTCCGTTAGAACAATTAAGCTTATCCGATTGTCATCAGTCGAAATTTTTGAAGAAACATAACCTTCCTTCTTCAATTTTTTCACTAAAATAGTAGTAGTCGGTGCTTTGCGTCTAATCTGATTTGTAATTTCAGTCATCGTCATCTCGCCAATAGCATAAAGACTTAACAATATATGACCATGTGTTAAAGCCATCCATCCCACACCTAGCTTTTTATGTTCATCAAGATACATTTCATTCATAAATTCACTGTACCTATTGGTTTCAAAATATAACTGTCTTGCAAAGCTGTTATTTATATCTTTTAAGTTCATATTATTTAGCAATCCTTTCAATTTGTTGTACCCTAAGGATACAACAAATTAGGACTGTTATCAAATTATGCCCCGGCGATCACATTATTCAAAACTAACCAGTTGACCGTTGATTTTATTACTAAACTTGTCCGTAAAGCATCTTCGTCTACGGAAGAGGAACCTTCATTAGATGTAGTGAAGCTGTCTATCATAAGACTAAACTCTACATCGTCTACCTTTATGCCCTCTTTTTGGGCGATAGCTTCAAGAGTGTGAATCTCCAAGTAAGAGGTATAGATCTCTTCACGGTAGATTTCTCTTAGTTTCTCTTCACTTTCAATGTTGTTATAATCGCAGTAAAATGCTAATGTAAATCCTTCATTCACTGCCATTTCATCAATGGATGACATCATTTGATCTAACTCTTTCTCGACTTCCACTTCATCATATTCGATCGACACATTATCTAAAACTCGTCTCATAACATTGTTGATTACTTGATCTCGAAGCATAGATTGCTTTATGTATTCTTCAAACTCAATCAGGTTATTCACACCGTCTAGATGCATTGCTTTAACTGCTTCATCATCCATAACTATGATCGATTCTGCCATCGAGCTTTCAACTCCGTTTGAACTGGCATTTTCAATCATCATTTCTTTCATTTTATTGATGATGAGTTGACGATTAATCTCCAATGCTTCGACTTCAATGTGCAACGCCTTGTATTGTCCTAACTTTAATGATTTAACTACCATAATTACCTCTTGATTGATAAGCACTCATATTAATGCTTTGTTTTCAGTTGAATTGCCTTAATTCTTCGTACTTTTTAGAATTTTTCCATCGTTCTTAATCACTCTATAGGCTAAAATAGCAAATACTACACCTGCTGCACCGTAAGTAACCAGCCCCATAAAAGCTGCCTGTACTTCATACTCTACTAAACTGCCATAAACCCATGCCACTGAAAAGAACATAATTGCATTGGTGATTAAAACCAGTATACCATTTGGCCAAATTTTAGCCTTTCCTACCTGCTTAAGCTTACTCATGATCATAAACTGAACCGCTACAAACAGTCCACCTAAAAAAGCGTATACTAACATATTAGTTCCTCCTATAATTTTTCTGGTTGTTTTTTATACAGTCTATCCCAAACTTCGTGATATAGATCATCTGTAGGTAATTTACCGTAACCAAACAAGTCGTCAACATATCTTGCAACGTTTTGAATTCCAGGTGTTACAACAGCAAGTTTTGCAAATCTATGCACCCAGTTGTCATATTTGAAATATGGACAAGAAGTTATACATCGACCACAGTCGCAGCCGCCTACTCCCCAATAAACAAAACACTTTTCAGAATCAGTTGCCCATTTCTTGATGCCCTTTCGAGTGGATACATTAGAATCATCAGCGAATCCTTTCGGTTCAAATGTAATTGCATCACCTGGACAATTATCCGCACACTTCTTACAGTTGTTACAGAATTGCTCAACTCCAAAAGTAATTGGATCATTAGGTTCAAGCTCCATCTCTGTAAACACTTTTGCAATACGGAATCCAGATCCTAATTCTGGGTGTAATAGCGTTCCCATACGCGACCCTTCTCCAAGTCCTGCTGATATAGCAAGAGGGACAGATATACCATGATCGTTACCTCCTGAATGCGATGAGTAACCAAGCGATGAAAGAAACTGGGCAAGTTTCGATCCTATTTCTGCCATATTACTGTATGCAAGAGCTGCACCAGCCATACCAGTTGGTCTAGGATATAATCTAAGAATTTCATGATCCATTTGAATCAACATAACAATAACACTCTTCGGCTTGAATCCTAACTCGTTGAATGCTTCAACGTTTTCGGTATACATGAAGTTTTCATCATACTTACATACACCTACCGCTGATGCTTTATAAAACTTAGCCGCAGCCTTAATATAATATGATGCTTCAGAAGGTGATTTAAATTTCTTAGGTTTGCCATCCACTGTATTAGGTCTACCTGGTCTGAAGACATAATGCTGCTTCGTATCACCCCAGTTAATACCTGCACCATCAAACAAAGCACTGTCTAAGATACCACTCCCTAGATCATCATGTTCCTTAGGTGCAAACCATCCATGCATTTCCGCTGCTACTGGATGCTCATGCTCTTCATTCGCACGCTCGAAAATAGTGTTATGCGACATAAATGGTTCAAAGTCATCATTGAACTCCATTAGATCATAGATTGTTTTACCTTTGTGGACCTTCGTACCAATGCTTTGAGGATCTAATTTCATTGGTTTCGCAGCAGCACCAGACAGTGCTACACCACCAACGACAGCCCCAGTCGTTATGGCACTCTTTTTCAGAAAATCTCTTCGATTCATTTAATACCTCCCCTATAATGCCTGTCGCCCTTTTAATGGTTCACGGACCATTCGACAGTTTAAAATATATTATTACAATCAATACTTACCGATTGTATTAACCTAGTTTCAGTATGAGCGCTTACCCTTCAACGTCTTCGCCCTTTACAGCTTTTTTAAAATTATTAATTGTTTCACCAAAACTCTTACCTAGATCTGGTAATTTTTTAATTCCAAATATCATTGTTAGGACAGCAATAATTGCTATTATCTCCCACAAACCGATTTTTCCCATTATCAACACCTCCTCTAGTTTCTGTTATACAACATTCAATTAAATTTTTTGATCGTTCTCATCTTCTCCTTCTACCGCATCTTTAAAGCTTCGAAGGGTTTCTCCAAAATGCTTTCCAAGTTCAGGTAGCTTCTGCGGTCCAAAGATAAGAAATGCAACCGCCATAATAACCATAATTTCTCCAATACCCAATCGTCCTAACATAAACCCTCCTTATAAACTTGCAAGACTTGTCATTAGTGAAACTGATAACGAAACAAATACTGCAATAACCATAATTGTGTCTCGAATATTCATTCCACTCTTTTCTAATTTATTCATGCTGCCACCTTCTCTGATGCTTCCTTATCTTTCTTTTTAAAAATGTTTACTACAAATCTTCTTAACTTAACAGTTAGATTCAACGCAACTCCAACTGGACATGCATAACTACAATAAAACCTCATGACAAAAAGTGACATAATTAGAACCAATGGCAATAAGACCCACTGAATACCTAAACCAGTTCTGCCGAAAATCAAAGAAAAAGGTTCATAACTGACTAATCCCATCTGTTCAGTTAACACTGCACCTGCAAAGGTTATGTATGCTAGAATGCCAGGCAGTTCTCTAAGTACTTTGTTCGTCTTTGGTGTAATTTTAAAAAATTCAAATCCCGATAATCTCTTGCCTGCTTCTTGTAAAGCGCCAAAAGGGCAAATATATGTACAGTAAGCATTCTTGCCTGTTAAAAGAATAAACAGCCCCGTGCCTACCATAAGAATGTACCAACCGATGTTATCAACAAATGAAGG
>JABXKX010000286.1 GCA_013619035.1 Peptostreptococcaceae bacterium | reverse complement strand
TATCTGAACCGACATTGTACAGATATTTAAAAGAGTTATAGTTAAATAAATTAAGTACTACATAATGAATAAATTATGTAGTACTTTTTTGATAAAGACAGTGAAAGCTTTTGCTATAAGTAAAAGCCTGTAAAGAGTTCAAATCAATCTGCTTGCAGGTGGATTATCTATTAGATTATGTTAAAATAGTATAATATACTAGACTAGAATCGTATTTTTTGGTATGCTACATTAAATGTGACGAAGTTGTAATTTTCATGCTATACTATTCTTATATAAAAAGGACGTGTCGTATGAATAAAGTGATAAGTGCAGGAGGCATAGTTTATCATAATAGTGGTTTTTTAATGCTAAAAAAGAAAAATGGAGATTGGGTCCTACCAAAAGGACGTATTGAAATTGGAGAGTCATTAGAAGAAACTGCAGTAAGAGAAGTGAAAGAAGAAACCAATATTGATGCCACTATTGTTGATTATTTAGGTGCAACAACTTATTCGTTCAGTAATTTTTGGACAGAATATAAAGTGATACATAAGACAGTATCTTGGTATTATATGGTAGCAGATTCTTATGTTCTAAAAGCATTAGAAGCAGAAGGATTTGTAAAAGCATCTTTTATAACGATTGATAAAGTCTTGCAAATTGCAAAATATGAGGATGAAAAAAAAGTTATCAAGAAAGCGATTGAAGCTTTAAAAGAAAAAGAGTAGGTGAAATGATGTCTTTTTCATCAAAGACAAAGAATGAGTTGGCAAGGAGAACATCAGATAGTAAATGTTGTCAACTTGCAGAATTATCAGCCTTGGTTAGAGTGAGTGGTACCATTCAACTCGTAGGCTTAGGCAAAACAAATTTGTTTATTACAACAGAAAATCCAGCTATTGCCCGTTTAATATTTGTGTTGTTCAAACGCAGTATGCAGGTACATACAGTCATAGATGTTGTTAAAAATACAGTACTAAGAAAAAACAATTCTTATCAAATAAAAATAGCCGATGCAACAGAGATCTTGAAACGTTTAGAAATTATGATAATGGATGATGACAGTTTGGTTATCAATAATGGATTACCTAAAAAACTGATTGAAGATGAGTGTTGTAGACGAGCTTATATTCGCGGCACTTTTTTAGGTGGGGGCTCACTCTCAGATCCTGAAAAGAGTTATCATATGGAATTAATAACTCATCGTGAAGATTATGCCAATGAATTAAGTGAATTGATCAACACATATGATTTGAATTCTAGGGTCATTTCGCGTAAAAAGAATTTCATCGTTTATCTAAAAGAAGGCGATCAGATTGTTGATTTATTGAATGTTATTGGTGCACATACAGCATTACTGTCATTTGAAAATACGAGAATTGTTAAATCAGTAAGGAATAAAGTCAATAGACTTGTTAATTGTGAAACAGCCAATTTAACAAAAATGGTAGATGCGGCTGTTAAACAAAAACAATATATTGAAATAATAGAAAAATATGATGGTTTAGAAAGTTTACCAGATAACTTAAGAGAAATTGCTATGATTCGATTGAGTAATACCGACGTTAGCCTAAAAGAATTAGGAGAATTATTAAGCCCGCCAATTGGGAAATCAGGTGTTAATCACAGATTGAGAAAAATTGAAAAAATAGCTTTAGAGATTTTAGAGAGGGAGGACATACATGATTAAAAGAGAATTTACAATAAAGAATCAGTTGGGTTTGCATGCACGTGTTGCATCAAAATTTGTTCAGTTAACAAATGGTTTTTTATCTGAAGTAGAATTATGCTATCACGAGGACTATATTGATGGTAAGAGTATTATGTGTATTATTTCTATGAGTATTCCAAAAGAAGGTACGATTACTTTAACGGTAAAAGGACCTGATGAAGAAGAAGCGATAGAAAAGTTAGAGCAATTTTTTAAAACAGATATTATGAACGTATAATCACGAAACAGTTGAAATTTTATAGCTAATATCTTATGATATACATAGAGTCGAATTTTGTCGAAATACACTGATATTTAAAAGTGAGTGAAATTTTGGTAAAATTCGTTTTATGCTGTTATGGAGGGTATTATGATAACCAATAAACGTCAGGTAGCATCCAAAGATTTAAAGCCTGATATGATTCTAGCTGAGCCTATCTATGATATTGATGGAAAAACATTATTTTCAGAAGGATTAAGATTGAATCTTAAGCGTATTGAACGCATTCAGAATTTAGATAAAAATACTGTATTTATAGAAGAAATTTCTTATGAACCTATTAAAGAAAAAAGTATGGTTCATGAACACGCAGGTATCTTCGGAAAAAATGCTGCTAAAAGAAAAAGTATCATACTCAATGAAACAAGAACTGAAGCGAGTTATATTGTTTCAGAGATGTTAGATACAGTTTTAGATGAGAATTCAATAAAAGCTGAAAAAATCAAAAAAATTGTAAAGCGAATGCTTGATGCAATATTAATAGATGAGCGAGTTGTTTTAAATCTATCTAACTTAAGTGCAATAGATGATTATTTATTATCACATTCAGTTAATGTTTGTGTATTATCACTTGTAACAGGTGTCTATTTAGGTTTGACTCAAACAAAATTAATGAAATTGGGATCAGGTGCATTGATCCATGATATTGGTAAAATGCTTGTACCTCAAGAAGTTTATAATAAACCGGATAAATTAAGTGATAAAGAGTTTAATGAAATACAAAAACATACTATCTATGGTCATAAAATCTTAAAAGATACATTGAAGTTTGATTCTGAAACAGCTAATATTGCTTTGTCTCATCATGAAAGAATGGATGGGTTAGGTTATCCAAATCAACTCACAAAACATGATATTCCCATATTTGCAAAGATAGTTGCTGTAGCAGATGTTTTTGATGCGATGACTACAAATCGTATTTATTGTGACAAAGTGGACTATTATCATGGTGTTTTATATCTGATAGAACATGCTGATACTCAGTTTGACATAGAGATTGTTAAAAAGTTTATTACGATGATAGGTTATTATCCAATTGGTTTGTATGTGAAACTCAATACAGGTGACATCGGTCAAGTGATGAGTAAAAACATGTTATGTCCAGTCGTAAGAATCGTAAAAGATTCTAATGGACAAACACTACAAAATTATTATGAAATAGACTTATATAAAAATCCAGGTATTTCAATCATTGATTTGAATATTGAAGAGTTTAAAAATAGAAGAGCCTCTAAGTAGGCTTTTTAGTTCTTTTTGTTCATTTCCATGTCGCTTTGTTATATAATATTATTAAAAGAATGATAAAGGCAGGTCAAAATGATAAAAAAAATAAAGACGATGTTTGTCATTGTATGTTTGGTACTTACAATGGTTTCATGTCAAACCGCTGATATACTTACAGGTTCAACCACACCAGATAAAGACTGGGATTTGATTACTGAAAGTGCTAAAGGTACAATTGTCAATTTATATACAACGGATTCAGATGAATCGATGAGAGCGTGGTTAAGTAGTAAATTTTATAAAACACTAAAAGAAATATATGATATTGAACTGAATGTAAAAATATTGTCTTTTGAAGACATTATGTATACATTGGAAATGGATGCACTAAATGAAGTAAAAGATGGTTCAATTGATTTACTGATTATTCGAGATGA
>JABXKX010000540.1 GCA_013619035.1 Peptostreptococcaceae bacterium | reverse complement strand
CAGACAGTCCGAAATCATTTATAATACTAATATCTTGTGTTGGATTTTCACTAATCTTATCTAACAGCAAGTCCAATTCAACAACAAAACCGATGTATAAAGCGGAATCGGATAACACTTTATAATATAATATATATATATCATCATCTAAATGGGTCCATACATAAGGCTCGTAGAAAAACTTCTCTTGTATTTCTTCTTCTATTAAAAAACGATACTTATGTTCTTTTCCAGCTTCCCCAATTAAATGTTTATCCGTATCAAATAGATACGTTGCAGAAACGCCTGATTGCTGTTTTACAAAATCTTGCAACAAGTAAATATCTCTTTCAGTATTGTATCTAAGATCTTTTCCCAGATAACCAATATCCGTTTCGAGTTTATTAAATGTTTCTGCAACATAATTTTCATATATGTCTGCATGAGTGCTAGCGTCATTAATATATTGATCCAGTAAACTACGATTCACAGTGCTATAGTTTAAGCCCACAAAACATAAGATTATTACAAATGAAGTCACAAGCAACCTTATAAATACTTTGTAGCCAATGATCCTTTTCATAATATCCCTCATTTCTCAAGATCATATAATCTTAACTCTCCAATATTGCTCTTTATAGTTGTATAGGATTGATCTTTATAAGAACTTTTTAATGGATAGTCGGTATTCTGATAAATAACTTTTTCAGTTGTATCCAACAACACCCATTCTTTAACTGATTTGAACTTGTTGATATCCCTTACATCAATGCTACACTTCATTTCTGGTGTCGCATGCCATCTTTTAGAAACATTGATGGCTTCTTCTATTAATTCAATCGCTTTTTCATCAACCTTCCACGGTTTTTGAATGTATTGATATATATGACCTTCATTAATAGCTTCAATAATTGAAGCGGTTCTAGAATAACCACTTAAAATGATTCTGACTGTTCTAGGACTCATTTCTCTTACTTTTTGAAAAAATTCAATTCCATTTTCATCCGGCATTTGAATGTCTGCAATAATGACATCAAAGTCAACACTTTCGATATATGAGTATGCTTCTTTTGGTGATGATGCAAAATAGCATTTAATATTTGTATGTTCCAATTTTTTTTCAATAACTTTTAAAATAAATGTTTCATCGTCTAAAAATAATACTCTTTTCATAATCTCACCTCTATATTTCTATATATATAATTTCTACATGATCTAAATACATTTTCATGTTAACTATTAAATCTTCCATGCCTACGTTGGTGTTGCTTTCTACTAAACCTTCTAGGTCATGAGCATATTGACCAAGTTGTTTAAAACCATAATTCTCAGCGGTGCCTTTTAAACGATGTGCTAAGAATTTAAGTTGGTCTATATCACTCTCGATTAAGGCTACTTCCATTTCCTCAAACACCATTTTCTGATTCTTTATAAAAAATGGAATCAATGGTTCATAATCTTTATCTATCATTTCACTTAATCTCATTTCATACACCCTTTCCTACTCGTAAATGAAATTTTTAAAATTGATTGAACAAATTTAATTGAGTCTTTTACGATATCTACATGAGACATTTCACGATCAATAAATCGTACTGGCATCTCATAGACTCTTAAGCGGTTTTTCTTTGCTGCATTTAATATTTTAAGATCAATTGCTAAACCATATGATGTATTCAGTCCTGGTAATATATAACTTAGCATTTCCTTTTTAAACACTTTTAAACCGGTTTGGCTATCGGTTACACCTTTAGGTAATAAGGGCTTTGTAAGCATCCTTTTGCAAGCACTGATAAAACGTCTAATTGGTGGTCTGTTCTCTGATAACAGATCTTTTGTACCGACAATCATATCGTAATACCCTTGATCTAAAAGATTCAACATACGCATGATATCTTCGAATTCATAGCCATCATCTGCATCAGCAAAAATAATTGTATCTGCATCAATAACTTCAAATGCTTCAATATACGTACCTGCCTTTTTTGTATTACATTTAAGTTTTCTCATGGTAAATGCTTGGTTGACCATAGCCATATCATTAGCCACTTCATAGTCTTCGATTAGATTTTCTAATAATTTAGTTGATTGATCAGAACTGCCATCGTCTATAAAATAAATAGATAAATTTCTAACATCATTTGTTTTCATGTCCATAATTTTTTTTACGAAATGACGCACATGATGAAATCTTTCAGCTTCATTATATACAGGTATTACAAACGCAATCTCTTCTTTTTTTACTGGTAAATTCGGATTTAATAAACTCTCTATATGATCATCTATACGACTGAGTCTTTCATCTCCATAAGGCATAGTAGTTAAACGACCTACACCATTTATTTTTGTTAGATAGTCATGAATTTTTAGATGTTGTTTGTAATCCAGTAACCAAATCACTGGCATATGACTATTGATGTTTCTACACTCATTGATAACTTTTAATCCCTTGTCCAAATCTGACATATCTACAATCACAGCCAAATACTTGTTAAACTGTCGACTATCAGTTTCTTCAAAAGTATAAATAGATGGAATTTCTTTGTAATTTATTCTAGAATTGTCTTTTATATACCCAACTAAATGTTTCATTAATGCAACTCCTTTCGATTTTTTTTATTTGTGTAACTTCTTATTAATGTGGTATAGCCCATAATCTCATAATTGTCTAATTTTGAAGGAATTAAAATAGTGTCTCCTTTTCTAAAAGGTGTATACCCTTCTTCATGAACAATCATGCCACTGCCTTCAATGCAATTAAGCAATTGATAGTCATGACTTTCTATTTGTTGATAATGATTTTTTACTTCAATCTTTTCTATTGAGAAAACATCCGTATCTATATAGGTGGTTAAAGTGTAACCCTCTTTTTCATCGACAGATCCTATACATTTTCTATAATCCGTATCCAATCTAACCACTTCAATGGCATCTTTTAGGTGTAATGTACGCCCTCTAGAATAATCATGAATTCTGAAAGTCGTATCACTATTTTGTTGAATTTCCAATAGTACAATCCCTTTACCAATGGCATGAATGGTACCAGCAGGTACAAAATACATCTCTCCAGGTTTCACCAAAATTCGATTGGTAAAGTTAATTTCCTCATCGCTTTTAATATGTTCTTTTAAAATATTTAGAGTTTTATCGGTTGATCCCAATATAATTTCAGCGCCTTCTTCAGCTTCAAGAATGTACCAGGCTTCTGTTTTACCATAAGGTTGATTTAATTTATGAGAATACTCATCATCTGGGTGTACCTGTAATGATAAATTATCGTCTGCATTTATATATTTAACAAGTAGTGGAAAATCTTGCATCGTATCTAAGAAAATTTCATGTGTTTGATCGGTTAGTAAATCACATAAACTCAATCCTTTAAACCGACCATTCTTGACTCGACTGGCACCTTGTTCATGACAAGCAACTTCCCAACTTTCACCGATTTTTCTATTTTCAACTTTTTTACCAAAGTCTTTTAAATCATTACCGCCCCATATTTTTTCTTTTAATACCCCTTCTAATAACATGGCATACATAAGTGCCTCCTTACGATATAAGTTTACCTTTTACAATTTCAATACAACCCACAAATGTAAGGACAAAATACATTGAAATCATACCTAAAGTTAATACTGGATGTTTTATATATAATT
>JABXKX010000165.1 GCA_013619035.1 Peptostreptococcaceae bacterium | reverse complement strand
GGGAACACACATAATGCTCATGATTGCCTGATAATATAAAGATATTTTCTTTTTCAGACCAATACATCATACGTTTCAGAGTTTCTTCGTTATGAAAACCTCTTTGTAAAAAATCACCCAATATAATAAGGATATCTTCTTCACAATAGTTTATTTTTTTTAGCAATTTATCCAGCAAATGAATATTGCCATGGATATCTGATATCGCTATAATTCTCTTTTCAGTGTGCTCTAGTTTTATGTATTTATTCAACATGTTTTACAAACTCAATTGGCATCCCCATCATTTCTGAAATGGTTATGTCATTATGATCCTTTCTAAGTCTTCTTACTACCGCCTCTAAAGATTCACCTATTTCAATGATATGACCATCCATATCATAAAATCTAAAAACGCGTTGTTGCCATGGTTGAACTTTAATCCCATGAACAAATTCATATTTTGCAGTTACCAATTTCTGATATATTGTTTCAATTTCATCTTCTTCAAAATAAAGTTCATGAGAATAGTGATTTCTTGATGCTATAGTACTATCAATCAAAGATTCAAAGTGTTTTTTCAAATGAAGTGATAAGCCACAAGTAAATGAAATGTTTTCTCCTAGATCATGTTCAATTGTTAATCCCAATATCTTTTGATATAAATCCAAAGATCTTTTTAGATCATTGACTACAATGAGTGTACATATATATTTCATAGCGTCCCTCCCTCTATTATTTTACCACGAAAAAAATGATGCTAATAGAATATCAGCATCATTTTAGTTCTATAACAACTCTAAAAGAATTAATAGTTTTTTGATAACAATAGCAGCTTCAGCTCTTGTAGCACCATTTTGCGGATTAAACAGATTATTATTATCCCCAACAATTAGCTGTAATTGATAAGCCAGTCTCACGTCCTGTCTAAAATGATGTGAGACTTGATCTTCATCAAAAGCGAATTCTACTGCATTAATCAATTGATCCTCAGAATTTGTTCTTGAGTAATAGAAGTATGCATCCATAAGCAAGCTGGCCATTTCTTCTCTTTTAATAGGTGTATTCGGATCCATTTGAACTCCGAAAGTATTGATTAAAAGTCCAGCACCATGTGCTCTTCTAAAGAACGGTTCATACCAATCTCCAGGATTAACATGACTGTAATTCATCGGACCATCATAATCTGCTAAACCCAGTACTTTTGTAAGTAACACAACAAACTCAGCATTGGTTAAGGTTTTATCAGGTGCAAACTCTGTTTCACTGATACCACTGGTTATTTCTCTAGAAGCCAATGTTTCTATGGCAGCTTTTGCCCAGTGCGTTTGAATGTCTTCAAAAGTTTTATTGTTTTCTCTTATGGCATATTTAGTAAAATGCCTTGCTTCAAAACTAATTTCATTGTTATCACCTAATTTACCACCAACATAAACCCATGATTTCGTCTCTTCACTATAATAGTATATTGCTAGATTCTTAGCATTTCCAATCTGATTTTGATCGTATATTAATGTAATTGGAATTAGTATCTCAAAGTTTAACTTCTTTGTACCATCCATTATATCTAATTCATAAATATCCGATACAACTTTCTGATCATTAGCAGTTGGAACGATTGTCTCAAATACAATATTTAGAGTGCCTTCAACATTTAGACCGCCAATAATCTCCGGTGTCATTTTAAAGGTCACATCATTATAAGTTATTTCTAGGGGTTTATTACTTTCAGTAACTGCTTCTAAGATATCTAGTGTCAATGCGACTTCTGTAGCTTCTTCTGATGCCACAACTACCGTTAATTTATCAACGGTATCATCTTCAATATCAGCGAGTGCTCTTTCTTCTGAAACCGTAACAACTGATTTTTCTGTACCATCCTCATCAATGATTACAACTACTTCATCCTCAGGAATTGTAGACGTTTCCGGCACTTGTGTGCCACTTGGTGGCGGTGGTGGTGGCGCTGAACCACCACTTGATGGTGTAGAGTCTCCACCAGAAGAACCACTATCTTCAACTGCTGCTCTATTTATGATTACAGTATACGTTGTTTGAGAACTATCTTCTGCAGTTACAATAACAGGGATTGTATTATTCCCTACTCCTAAACTCACATTGAAAGCATTGACTGGTGTCATCGATGCATAAGAACTATTTTTAATACCTTGAACAGTCACCGAAGTAACTGAATTAGAAACACTTAAATTATAACTAAGTGTGCCTGAATTAAAAGTAGGTGATATGAAGTAACCACTGACACTCAAACCACTTAAAGTACTATCACTACTAATCGCTCTTTCGGTGATATTAAATGTATAAGTCTTGTTTTCAGAAGCAATAGGACTTTCTATAACCAGTGTTATAACTGCTGGTACATCAAAATCAATAAGTTGTTCACTGCCATCTATATAAGAGTCAATTGTAACAGGGTCCGTTGTCGCACCATCTACTGTTAATTTCATCTCACCATAAGTTGTATTTGCTTTAACGGCTTTAAACTTTAACTGAGTTGTAGCAGTCAATGCGACTAAGTTATAAGTTGTATTCTCTGGATCAAAAGTCAAAAGATCTGTATCATCTGCTTTCAGATATATACTCGAAAGTTCAGTACCACTTACTACTTTAATATAATACGTATAGGTTTTAATCAAGTAATCAGATTGCCCAGATGTACCAAATTCATTTTTAACAACAACGACATGATCACCTGGTGATAATGTAATATTTACCGTTGCATCAAATGTTTGAGTTGTATTTGAATCTACTTTTATCGATGAAATAGACGTTGCTTCTACTGGACTCACATCAAATTTCAAATGATCTAAAACATCTGAAATTTCTAATGTATAGTTAGTGGTCTCACTATCATAAGCGTATGATGTATACAGTGGTATAACAGTTGTATCATCACTATAAGCCGTTAAATTGATACCGGAAACATCCGCACTACCCGGTCTATTGATCGTAAGGTTATAATCTCTAGTGGTATAATCAGCTTCGCCTAAGATCCCATTTCCGACTCTAATCACAATATTATTTATCCCCAGCTCTAACTCTAGGGTATTTGTAGTTGTAAACTCTGAACTTCCAATTTTATAAGAAATTCTACCACCGCCATCTTCAATTGTTGGCAGCAATTTCACTTTGTTTTCTGTATATAAAACATCTTGAGAAATCGCTGATAAATCCGTATATTCAGTGGTTGTTTGTTCAGTTGTATTGATCATAGGTGTGATATCTAAAGCATCCAAATCAACACCATCATCTCTTACAAAAGTCAGATGATAAATTTTATACGAATCACCAATATTCGTAACTTTTATATCGATCGTACTGGTTTCTTCTGGTATCGATAAATGTATGCCAGAAAAATCCGCAGATGACTCATAGATTTCTCCATTAACAGAGTATGCCACAGTAGAACTATCTGTTATTTTAGAACTTGAAGCTGTTAAGACTTCATCATATGAAACCGTTCCAAGGTCATATGATATTATGCTTTGATCAAAATCAGTTATTGGACCTCCCATAAAGGTTATATCACTTAAAGAAACAGTATCATTATCCTTTTCAAGTCTAAGCGTATATATTGATTTTATTGAATCATCATCATCAGATATAACTTCTATTACAGTTGTCACAGCACCAGCAGA
>JABXKX010000580.1 GCA_013619035.1 Peptostreptococcaceae bacterium | reverse complement strand
AGATGTGTATAAGAGACAGGTATGGTTCTTCACCTTCACTTCTAGTACTTACAAACTTATTATTTTGTAGTGCAGAGTGAATGATACGTCTCTCATATGGATTCATAGGTTCCAAAGTAATATCTTTTCTAATTTTTTTAGCTCTATTAGCTAATTTAAAAGCTAATTTTTCAAGAGTATCTTTTCTTTTTTGTCTATAGTTTTCAGTATCTAAGATAACTCTTAAGTATTCTTCACGTTCTTTGTTAACAACTAAGCTAACTAAGTATTGTAATGAATCTAAAGTTTGTCCTCTTCTACCAATTAGAAGCGCCATTTCTTTACCTGACATATCTATAAATAAACTATTTTGCTTTAACTTAATACTCAAGTTTGTTTCAATACCCATTTTATTTAACACAGAAGTTAAAAAATCTTTAGCGATTTCTTCAACACTGATACGCTTTGTCACTCTTACTTTAGCTTTTTTTCCGCCAAATAATCCTAAAAGTGCTTTTTTTGATTCTTCTAATACTTCTATATCTACTTCTAATTCATTAGCACCAAGATCTAATAAAGCCAATTCAATTGCTTCATCAACAGTAGGAGCACTTTTTTCAATAAATTTCATTATTCAACCTCCTTATCAACTAACTTCTTAATAATTGGTTGTTGAACCATTTGGAATAAAGAACTTACCGTCCAATAAATCATCAATGATGCAGGATATTTAGCACCTAACACTAGGAACATTAATGGCATAACATACTTCATACTTGTCATCATAGCATTACCTTGTTGAGGTTGCGTACCTGATGTCATTGAATTAAATGAGAACAAAGTAACTATAGCCGTTAATACTGGCATAATACCAGGAATTGTTCCTTGTAAATTCTCAGGAATTATATTAGCAAACAAAGGAATCTTTGCAAGTAAATCTGGCTCTGTTAAATTATCTATCCATAAGAATGATCCCGACAAGGTCTCATAAGAAATAGGTGCACCATTTGCATAGATAAACACATCTGGATATAATAACACTCTAAAGAATGCAATCAATAATACCATATTGATAATCATCGGCAAACATCCCGCCATAGGATTAATTTTTGCCTTCTGATAAAGCTCCATAGTTTTTTGTTGAGCTTTTTGTTTATCATGTTTATACTTTTCATTGATTTTATCAACGATAGGTTTTACCTTATTCATCTTAACAGTAGACTTTGTTTGATTGATTGAAATCGGTAATAGTACCACTTTCAAGAAAATTGTAAATACAATAATCGCGATTGAATAATCACCAATCAAGTTTACAGTAAATCCTAATAAATATCCAATTAACATCTTAACGTAACCAGAACGTCTTTCTGATTTATCAAGTTCTAAAACAACTTCTTCATTTTGGCTAAGCTTTAACTCTGTTCCTTTAATTTCATAAGAATACTTTTGTTCTCCGTATGTCGGACTAATTACTGTCACAACACTATCATCAGATACAACATAACTTCCTTCATGATCTAATTCATCTTCAAAAAAATGATTAGAGATAAATGAACCATTACTTAATAAGTCAATTGACATATTAACTTCATTATCTTTCCAAACACCATCTAATGGATCTGAACTACAGGAAATCAGTGTGAACATCAAAGTCAACACTATAAATAACAAACCAAGCTTCTTTTTCATGAAACTTCCTCCCAAATTATTTTAACGGATCATAACCGCCCTTAAAAAGAGGATTACACCGCAATATTCTAAATACACTTAAATAAAATCCTTTAAAAAAACCATACTTCTCGAATGCCTGTAATGAATATTCCGAACAAGTCGGAGAATATCTGCAATTAGGTCCTGTTAATGGTGAAATATTTTTCCGGTAAAATTTAACTAAAGCGATCATAACATGCTTCATAACTACCTCATTAATTTTCCTTTTCTAAAGCAATAGAGCATTGCTTTTTCTACTTCCCTATAATTAGAATCTTTTAATCTAACCCTTGCTACAAAAACTATATCATATCCAACTACTAAATTTTCTGCATTTAATCGAAATGATTCTTTCATTAATCGTTTAACGCGGTTTCTAATAACCGCTTTTCCAACTTTTTTACTGACTGAAAATCCAACCTGATTATAATCTAAGTCATTTTTAACATAGTACATTACAACATGTTTTGTGACAATAGACTTTCCTCTTTTGTAAACTTGATTAAATTGACGTGTATTTCTAAGAACACATAAAGCCATTTCACGCCTCCAAAATTACAACCAATTGTAAAAAAAGACCACTTACGCGGCCTTATGCACTTAATTTCTTTCTATTCTTGGTTCTACGTGACTTTAATACATTTCTACCAGCTTTAGTTTTCATTCTCTTTCTAAAACCATGCTCTTTTTTTCTTTGTCTAGTCTTAGGTTGTAGTGTTCTCTTCATATCTGTTGCACCTCCTCAAATAAATTTTTTATTTAAATGAGACTAACATAACCATGTCCAAAACATGTTTTTGTTATGCCCATCACTTAAATTCTTATCATAAACATCGCCTAGTAATTATACCTTTTCACATTTAAGATGTCAAGATAATCAAATGATTTTTATGTTAGTGTCAATCAGAAAGTTAGTTGAATACTTAATTAGTATAATCAATTTTGATAAAATAATCCTAAAAGTGTTGATTTTTTTATGATTATTTTATAACTATTAACTTATTGACCTGACTCTTTGCATATTTTATCTGATTGTTCTATCGGTAAAGTAATTTTAAAAGTCGCACCTTTATCATCATTATTAAAGGCTTCAATATGACCACAATGTTTATCAATTATATCTTTACTTATTGATAAACCAAGTCCGGTACCTTCATCTTTGGGTTTTGTTGTAAAGCCAGAATCAAAAATATGTTCTAAATGATTTTCTTTGATACCTGATCCGTTATCTCTAATGGTTAAGTAGACATAAACATCATCAAATTCTGTTTGAATATAAATATCATCATTTTTATCAGATGCTTGAATTGCATTGACTATTATATTCATAAAAACTTGATTTAACATACTCGGATAACAACTTATTAAAGGAAGCATTTCATAAGACTCATGAATTGTCACTTTATTTTTCCAAAGATTAGATGTTAACACTAAAACGCTTTTTATACCTTCAGTTATATCAGCATTCTGAAACTTAGCTTGATCTATTCTAGAAAAGTTCTTAAGGTTTCTAATAATTTCTCCAACTCTTTTAGTTGCATCATCAGTCGTCATACTACTTTTTCTTAGTTTTTCTATAACCTTCAACGCACCTTCATAATCATTTTCTTCTAATTTAATACTTAATTTATCCAACATCATACCATTCATCTGATTATTGCTTTGAACAGCCCCGAGAGGTGTATTAATTTCATGCATTATTGCAGCAGTCAATTGACCCATTGATGCTAACTTTTCGGATTGCACCAATTGACCTTGTGCATTTCTCAGTTTTTCTTGAGAAGTCATCAATTCATTATTTTGCGCTGATAATTCTTCTTTCTGAGCATCCAATTCTGCATTTTGTGCTTCTAATTCATCTCTTTGATTCTCAAGAGTATGATGTGAAAATTGTAATTTGCCCATTATGGTATTGGAATAATC
>JABXKX010000183.1 GCA_013619035.1 Peptostreptococcaceae bacterium | reverse complement strand
CCTCTATCATTTCATAAAATTTTCCGTAATTATATTATACATCAAATATGATGTTATCAACATCATTATTTTTGCAATAATCAGTCAATTCGAAAGTTATTCTAAGGAATCAAGCATAAAAGCTCTAGATTCAGAGATTCTAATCCTAAAAAACTACCAAATTCTAATTGAATTTGGTAGTCAGTAATCTTTTTTTGTTAAGTATTCAAATTAATATGCTCTTAATTTGCTCAGTAGATATTTCCCTCTATTCAGTGGATCCACATAGTTCTTTTGTCTTTCTTTAAAGATGCCTGTTGGACTTTCTACATACTTGTAAAAAACTTGACTGAACATCCCCATACCACTGGTGATAGCAATAAACCTTTTTTCATATGAAAGACTTGTTTCCACCGGAATTTTTCCCGTAATAACAAACTTGTTATTTTCTTCTTTTGACGTTATGTCAGTCGCTTTCATGCTTAGAAGGTCTGACATAATCTTTCCATAATGTTTGCTTTCAATTTTCATAATAAATTTATTGACTGGCCATAACAGCTTTGTATCCGCTATATTAAGTGCTTCCATAACGACAATGGGTGTGAGATCTCTATAATCAGATGGTGTACTACTTACACTATTAAAAGCGCCTTCTATAATGGTCACTTTTGCATTTGTAACTTCCCATCCTTTTAGCCCTTCTCTTAAGGCATTTGAAATACCATCATATATACCATTTTGGAAGGTTTGTGGCAAAAATCCTGTAGAAACATCTGATTCTATTACAAGTCCTTCTTCAGAGGGTTCTACTTTAATACCTACGGTCGCCGCAAATGGATGTTCATTGGTCCACATATATAAGACATACTCCCCTAATCCAATCGGCATTTCTTTATAGATGATAACCGGTTCACTGAAAGATACTTTTACCATATGTTTTTCATATATCAGTGATTGGATTATTTCCATTTGTATTTCACCAAATAAATTAAGATATAAATCTTTTGAATGTTGTTCTATTTCATATTCTAAAAATGGATCGCCCTCTGCTAAAGAATCAATAATCTCAGCCAGTTCTCTTTTATTGTCTGAATTGATTCTAGTTCTAAGAGTAGGTGTGCCAAGAGATATTTTTTTATAACCTTTTGGATTGCCTATTACATCGCCTACTTTTAGCTTTTCGGGTCCCATGATAATTGCTATATCATTTCCAAATGCTTCTTTTGTATATTCTAATTTTCCATTTTTCATCTGTTTAACAAAGGATATTTTTTCATCCTTGATCATGCCTCTACTTCTAATACTGCCACTATACAGCCTGATATAGATTTCTCTTTTATTGGTGTCATTTCTGAGTATTTTAAATACCACACCTTCTAACTCTCCAGTTGGATTTGGTGACATCTTAGGCAGTAGTTTTTCTATCGTTTCTAGTAGTTCTTTTATGCCAACATTATTAAGAGCACTACCATAACACACGGGATATATTTCTTTTTCTCCTGTAAGTTTTTTTATAGAGTTTTCTATTTCAAGGTTATTTATTTTTTCTTCATTTAGATATTTGTCTAATAATGTATCATCATATAATGCTACATCTTCCATGATTGTATGTGTTTCAAATAAGTTGCTCAGTCTAATGGTTTGATCTTTTATTTCGACATTTTGTAGTTCAATAATATTCTGACATAAATCACTTTTTATATCCTTTATTAATTCTTTTTTATCTACACCACTTCTATCCATTTTATTAATAAATATAATAACTGGTTTATTTAATTTCTTTAAGGATTCAAATAATAAAGTGGTATGTGATTGTACACCTTCTTTGGCTGAAATAACCAGAACAGCTCCATCCAAAACGCTCATTGCTCTTTCAACTTCAGCGACAAATTCTATATGACCTGGTGTATCAATCAAGTTGATTTTTACATCTTTATAATCGAAAGAAATCGGGGTTGACTGAATTGAGATGCCTCGTTTCTTTTCAAGTGCCATTTTATCCGTTACTGTATTTCCATTGTCTACTCTTCCTATTGTGTTAATTGCTCCTGCTTCGTAAAGAAGATTTTCTGTTAATGTCGTTTTACCTGCATCAACATGTGCAAATATTCCTATATTCATGATTTTGTTTAAAATAATTTACCTCACTTAAGTTTGTTAGTTTTCCCTCTATTGTCTTCTTAAGTTTATTCATTAACATATAATCACTCTCCTTAATATAGTTGTTTATAATTTTGTTTATAGTATATCATTTGATTAATAGGTACATATTTTTAAAAATAAAAAAGAACATAGATTATTAATAAAATAACCTTGTTCAACTTTTATGGGGTAAACATTTTTTACGCTTTTCTCACTTTAAAGATAAACGATAAAGGTAACTTTTGTGCCTTTAATGACCTTTCATCAAGATCCCCTGTCATGCTAAGTGTTTCATCATTGGTTTGTTCTATCATTTCTTCAATAATAAAACCAGCTCTTGCTAATGCGTTAATATATGTTGAAATTTTTCTGTTTGAGAGGACAATATCCATATCATCAACATTATGTGTATCATATCCTTCATCAAAATAACTTTTATCAAATATAAGTTTGCCATCATCCACTTTAACACAGCCGTGTAGGGGGTGTTTCCAACTAAAGATAAAAAGACCATCTTTTTTTAAGTATCCAGAAATCTGGTTAAAAACTTTTGCTAAGTCAGTTGCCCAACCAATTGCATATATGGAATAAACGATATCAAAATAATTATTTGGTATTCCAATTTCTTCTTCCATCGAAGCACATAGAAGTTTTGGAGAATAATTATGTTTTGAAAGATATTTCGCTGCATTGTCGATTTGTTTCTGTGATAAATCTAATCCCCATAATTCAGCTGCTTTTCTATCTGCATGATATTTTAAAGAATGTCCACTACCACAACCAATCTCAAGTAAGGTTTTTCCTTCTACATCACCAAATAACTGTATTTCATTTTCGGTTACACATTGTACGCCGTATACCGGTAAAGAAGTGACCCCAAACCAACTGTCTGCATTTGTGTTCCAATAAGTTTTATTTGTATTTAATATATCGTTATTATTCAAATTAATTCCTTTCGTATGTAACTTGTATACTTTCATTCGTATGATCTGTGAACGCCCTTATTATATCCCAAATTAAGACGTTTCGTCTAAAGTATGTGTTTCTTGCAGGAAAAATTATTAAAACTGCAAGGTCTGTAATTATGAAAATTTGCGGACACTACCCTTATCGGGAAGTGTTTGGTGTAAACGTTCATGAATGGCAATTCACAAATGTACAGTTAATACTAGCTTCGTAAAACACTATGAGGTTTATTTAATGTGGTGGTTTTCAAGAAAATATATCATTACTGCTGAAATTACTTTATATTTTCATTTATGATTTGAAATTTTCTTGTTCACTCATCTTAAGTCTCGTTTTTATTTGCTTTGAGTTTTTAGTAATTCTACCTCATTCTCATGATATCTTTTTAATAGAATTGGTACAAACTCATCAAACGTTTCATATAAATCACGATTCGCTACGTAATCTTCAAGTTGAGCTATTGTAAACTCCGTTAAATAAAAGCCTGAAAGAATATTCGTATTTTTATCAAAATTGGAATATCCTTCACCTTTCAAATCTTCTAAAGCAATAGATGTAAT
>JABXKX010000226.1 GCA_013619035.1 Peptostreptococcaceae bacterium | reverse complement strand
TTTCTTCCCATTAGATTTATTAATGTATGTTCTTTTTAAAGGTAATGGTCTGTAATCTTTATTTGTCATACTTGTAGCCATTTCATACTTTGAACTAGGAGAAACTAAAATAACACCATCTATCCCAGGTGTTCTTTTTCCTTTGTTTGTAGTTACTTTTCTTACTGCTAAAAGTTTTGCAGTAAATGAGTTTGTTAGAAGATACTGTAATTTCTTAACGAGGTTGTATCGTCCTCGTTCGACGGCTTTAGCAATCCTAGATTGAAGTTTATTAACCTTTAGTTCTATCTCAGGCCAATTAAGACCATTCCATAGAATATTATAGTTTGCAGATGCCCGAGTACTAACTCTTTTTGGCTTTCCTACATTCATAAATTATCTAACCTTTCCTTGCTTCAAACGACCAACTAGAAGTCTGCACCCTTTCAGATTATGGCAAATTTTGAACCACTATCTATTACATTACATAATAGCATTCGCTTTCTCTAGCCTTCCTATAACCGCTGAACATTGTACTCTCTTTACAGATTGCCTACCCTTGCAGGAGTTCATCGGTCTTACCTAGTTGTACACCTTGGCCAATTCGCATTACCTTAGGTCCTTCCTTTACTCCGGAGTCGATTTATCCATATGATTTCAGACGGGAGCATCCTGAAATCTCCAACTCGCACCTTTTGGTCACAGAGTAACAGCCTATTTCTCTATTCTTTGTTAACGGAGCTTACAGAAGTTCATTTAATTTAACCATAGCAATACTTTTACTCTAGCAATGTCTCCACTTTAGGCTAGCAGATTATTTGCATTGTCACCATAGCTTAGCACCCCAGTGTTGCCACCAACGCACCTATGGATAGAGTTACCCCATATGGATAGAGTAGCCCAAAAGCTTTCGCTTAGGCAGCCCAAGATGTACCTTGAACTATTATTTCAAGTACTAGTCGCACACTCCCCGACAAATCAGAATTTGATAGTTTGCCACCAAGTAAAATATATAATAAAATGTACATTACAGCTTTAATAAAAGTTGTCTTTAAGATCATAAAAAATGTACATTATGATAACTTTAATTTATTGTACATAAAATTATAACGTACAATTTTGATAATTATGTACATAACGTTAACCCTCTTGATATTCAAGAGGTTGAGTATGTTCAAAATCAAATTCGCGTTATGTACATTCTTTATAACTTTTCTATATCAGACACGCTTCTATTTCTTTTGAGTTAACTATTCTTTTAATAATGTGATTCAAATGCTCCACTTGAAATGCCAAATAATACTTCCTCATAATAATAAGAACCTAGATAAGCTAAATGATTAGAGAGTATATACCATGATATACGAATCGCCACAATCATCATATTCGATAAATCCTTCTTGTCTGTACAAATTTAAAGCATAATTGTCTTTGGAAACAGCAAGACTGATTTTTTGAATACCATGTTCCGATGCATAATCGATTAACCAACCAATTAATTTTTTCCCAATACCTTTATGACGATAATCAGAGTGTACTCCAATGACCAATACAGGTGTACTTTCTTCAAAATAACCTCTTGTATTATTATCATCGGTCCAGTATCTAAGCCACGCCGCTCCAATGGGAATCGAATCATGACTAGCGATAACTGCAACATCTCCTTCTTTATTTCCCCAATCAGCCAATACTTTGCTGACATCTGGTAAAGAAAGACATTCTTCAAGAGAAGGTTTATCATCAGTCGTTCTCCAAAAGACTGCTCCATATAACATCTTCTCTAAAAAAGACATCTCATTATCTTGTACTTCTCTTAAATTGTATTTAAACATTGTAGCATCTCCTATTTTTAAACATTGCAGTGTTTAACACTTAACACAATATAATATCACTTCTTTTATCCTCATCCATATTCTGTTGCTTTATTATAGGCTTTTCTTCTCCATCACAAATGCTTGATCATAACAGACACTACCGAAAGGCCCTTACCTCTTTAAATAAAGTTTGCCTGGTTGCCCATCTTTTCCATTTTCATTAATGAATAATTTAATTTATGTCCATTATTCTTACATGTTTTCATTAACTGATGATCTGAAAATATAATTTTTAATGTATCACAATCAGGGCTTAAATATTCTGTTAATGAAGCTAATGATTCTTCCAAATACTCACTTGGATTTTCCAAGTAATAGTGTGAACATCCCGGGAAGCTAGTATCTAGTTTACACTCCCCTATTATATCTCCTGATGCTAAGGCAAATTGAATATTATACTTATGTTCATTTGATTCATGATTATTAGAAAGATTAGTCGCTTTTACAGAACTTTTTTTAATTTTCTTTACTATATTTCCAATTTCTATGATGAACTGGTGTTTTGATCCTGATTTCACAAAATGATATTTCTGATATAGTTTAATAGCTGGCATGTTATTATCTTTAACTGATAATGTTATTTTATTCGATCAAATTTTTGAACCAAATTCAACCAACTCTTCTAGAAGTTTTTGACCTATATTATTTCTACGATATTCTTTTAATATGGCAATTCTTGAGATATGTACATTGCCTTCAAGTATATTAATATATGCAAATCCAATTGGAGTGTTTCCAACCACCACTATCCAATAATGAAGTTTTAACATTTCAGTAAAAAAAGTTTCATTATAAGGTTCTTCTGGGAAACAGTTCATATTCAATTTCTTCATTTGTTCCAGAGTAATATTCTTAGGATTTTTAAGAATTTCATATGTCATCATAGGTTTCCCTTTCTTTATAGATATTGAACTTTGTTAAATGGCATCACTCATATAACCACCATTTCTTAATGTAATTTTGTTTTACCATTCTTTACTCAGAATTACATTTTACTTTAGCTTCTTTTCATAACAATAATAATCCTGATGGTTTACTGGTTTAGAGTCAAAAACAATGATTCCTACTTTTCTGTAACCGTTCTTTTCATACAATTTCAGAGCAACTTGATTCTCAGAAAATGCATCCAATCTCATCACATGATAATTTAAATTGATTGCATACTCTTCACACAGCTCTAAAACCTTTTGCCCATAACCTTTTCCTTGAGATGCCGGATCAATAGCCAACGCATGAATAACTAACTGCGAACCCTCATTGTATTCCCAGTCCAGCGCAGACCACTCATCACTTTGAAATTCATCTAAAACTACTGAACCAACTATCTTTCCATTTACAATAAACAGAAACAACTCTTCATCCTCTATACATACTTTATACATTTCACGATTAGGATACTTGTCATCCCATTGATAGATTTCATTCTGATTCAATGCTTTAATACAATCAGCATAAAGCTTCTCTATCTGTGGTAAATCTTCATTTTTTGCTTTTACCATCAACATAATTATGTCCTCTCTTACTAAGTAATGATTAATTTGTATCTTGTATTATCTTGCTCGTTATATTATTTTAAATTAAATCTTTTCATTTTTCCAGAGATACAACTATCTTCAATTAATTGATGTTTTTTTAAAAAACTTTTTTTAGTGAATTGCTTCACTGTGATATTTTTTAAAATAAAATGGTTTGTTTTCCAATCCATTTTTTGTTTATTTTTTCTTGCAGCGTTATGCCTTCATCGAAAAATTTGCCATTTTGATAACAATGAAAGCAATACTCTTCGCTTTTACTTC
>JABXKX010000176.1 GCA_013619035.1 Peptostreptococcaceae bacterium | reverse complement strand
CTTATTGGGATCTGGAATTTCCAAAACGCCATAACTTAGTGTATGGCCTTCAGTAATAGCGTTGTATTCTCTCTGAATTTTTTGACATATACGTGTTGCATTCTGTTTATTACAGTCAATAAGAATGACTAAAAAATCATCTTCTTCTAGCCTGAATAAGGAATCAATGTCATCTTGAATCAAATATTGACACAGTTTGCTAAAACTCATCAACAACGAATCTCCAAAATCTGAGCCGTATTTCTTATTGGTACCATCTAAGTCATCTAAATCAAATGAACATAAGGTAATGCTAAATCCCCACCTTTTGAACATATTGATTGCTTCACGATACTTTTTTAATAAGAATTTCTTATTATACGAATCGGTTAATACATCAGTCATTTTATTAAGTTGTAATTTTTGATCCATACTCTGAATTAAATAGTTTTTCTTATGGACCACCCGCTTTGTCAATTCTAATTCTTTTTTTAAATTTGATACTTCTTCTAACAATTTTTCATAGTCTTTATGACTATACTTATTCTTCCTCATTTGATCACCCACGACTGTATACCCAATTCTTATACTGTAAAACATTATTTAGCAATATCGAAATAAAAATTTATACCATCTACAAAACCTTGGGTAAAACCTAAAACATTTTGAGACGCACTAACACCACCAGTTCCTGCACTAAATGTGACTGGTCCAACGTCTTGAGAGCCACCAACCGATCCTCCAACACCACCAATACTTGTACTCAATTGTTTCGAAATACTGAGTGCAAAGGCTTTTGCTTTCTTTAGAATAACATCATAATCGGATTCTTCTAATGAGAATGCTGCAACTGACCATATGGATGTTTCTACGCCTTTAAACCCTCCCACAGCATATTGCGCTGAATTCTTAACAATATCAATAATTGTTGTTTCAACAGCAGAACCTTTTGTAAAATCATCTAAAACTGCAATGGTTCTATAACTCTGCGGATTCATTTCTAACCACGCAAATCGATTCACACCATCGATCATGACTGGTGTTTTTGGCATCAAGATGATGTTACCTGTATCAATCATATAATCTAGTGTCGCTTCTTCAATACCGAGAGCTTTTATATCATCATACATATCTTCTATCATATATGTATCCAACATCATAAATTCAGTATTTTTTTCTAAAGCACCCCAAATTTCCAATAAACCATATCCATTATTTAAAACGTTAGATTCAAGGGTTGAAGCATATAACCCAGTCATAATATTGAAAGATTTGATAGCATCATCAGACCCTTTATGAACTGTTTTAAACGGTTGTATTAAATCAATTTTTGTTTCAAAATAAGTTTGTCTATTTGAAGTTGAGAAACATATGATTCTAGTATCCTGTAAATGACTTGCAATAAGATCAAGGTCCTCCATCAATTGATAATCATAAATAGTTTGTTCATAGATATATTTAGCTATCATACTTCTCCCATACCATTTCAAGGCAGAAATCTCATTGGGTTGTTCTGCTAAATTATATATTTTACTTGATAAGTCATTTAAGTAATCCACGGCCTTAATCCCTAAATCAGGTGCATTTATTGAAAGTGTTAAGAATATTTCATCTACCTTCATTTCTTCTGTAATATCTGTCGTATGATAATAATCATCTCCACCAGTTCTGATTTTTACAACTATTTGTTTGAAGTTATAATGACTTACATCTATTGTTTCCTCACCATAAAGTTCACCATATGGTGTTAAAATATAAGCATTTGCTTTATTGTTATTAAGACCTATACCAACATCAATAGCATCCAAACTCAACATATCCAAGTCTAAATAATCTTCAAACATGGTTATTTCAACAAAACTCTCACCAGATGTATCGCCACTAAGTGCATCAGTAATATCACCCATTTGTTGTACCTGTCCTTTTTCTGTTAACTCAGCAATCAAAGAAACACTTAATGTTATATGATCACTTTTCAATTCTGTTGTAGACTCAGCATCTAAATATATCAAATTACTAATATCTGAAGCATAAGCCATAAACGGCATTATAAGTATTTTATCTTCATTGTTTAATGCAAATCGAACCGCTGGTAACGTATCAATATAAACCTCATCAATACCCGTAATTTTTCTAAGCGCTTTTTTACCATCATCGGTTAATCTCACCAATTGTTGTCGTGGTTTATAACCCATCTTTGATAGTAATTCAATTGTTGCATGAGCAAAGTCTTGTTCATTACCGAGTTGTTGTATCATAAATGCTTCTGTACTCAGACTATGTTCAAAAGCATATTTGCTTCCTTCGCTGAGAATACAATCATATAATCTAAAGGTATCAATCATATCATTTACATTTCTAATCTCAGAAATGAGCTCAGATCCATAACTACTGATCATAGGAACAGAAATATTGTTTTTACTTGAGAAATCATTATCAATTACTATTTTTCCCTCTTGTAAACTTTCATCATTCTCTGGGTGTGTCAATTGATACGCTTCAACGACTCTTGAAAGAGCATCTTGCATTTCAATGTCATAAGTATCATCTGTATCAAACGCATACTTAAGTGCAAATAACTGCTCGTCTATTTTATTTTGTGTAGGTAAAAGTTTCAATTCTAAGTCTGGGGCAGACAATGACCATTTAAGCTCACTGTCACTTGGCAGTTCAAATACCACAAAGCCTCTTCTACTGGTACCATCAAAGCATGTGTCCTTATCTGTAAATCCCAATACAAGCTCATCTGTTATATAACTTGAAAGTCTCTTGTTTTCATCAAAAGACAGCGATGATAAATTAGCTGATGTGCTAGACGTATCGTCTTCATATGCCTCTGTAACAATAGAAAAGTAAGATGTAATACCAGAAGTTGAAAAGCCATCTTTCTTTTCATGAACGGTAATATCGGCCACTATAAACTTACCATAAAAACTATTCACTTGTTCAGTTACCACAAGGTCGTTTATTACTAAATCGAAGAATTCATGTTCATAGGTAGCTAATGTTTGACTACTTAAAGAATTACCTTCTTTGACGTTAATAATATAATCGCTTTCATAAACATCCATATACAATTCTGTTTGATTATTTTTTAAAATATCGGGCATTTCAAAAGCCCATTTAATAACATTATTAGATCCTGGTGCAATCATTCTTGGTTGTACAAATCCACTTGGTAACAAATTCGTAACAGGATGAATCGGAAAATAGAAATCTCCCGAATCTGTTTTACTTCTTAGAAAAATACGCTCAATAGGATTTAAATCCAATAAAGCCTGTACTTGAGACGTAAAATTCGCTGTCACAACTTTAAAGGTGGTATTGTCCTCTAATTTCACTTGATTTATTTCTTTGTCATCATTTTCTGAAATGACACTTAAACCAAATAGATCGGTTAAGTTCTCATCAGCTTTTACCGGCAATTTTTCTAAGTCAAACTGTGATTTCAAAACCCCAACTATAGGCACTTCAATATGACCATAATTGGTATCATAATAATGTAGTGAACTTTGTGTCATTGCCTTTTCAGGCACTATAAATACTAGAAGACCTGATGCTTCATTTTCCGGATCAATGGTCAACGCATAATTACCTGGAGTAATTAACGGCTCATTCATAAGCCACGTTGCTGTTGATGCAGGAACTGAAATTTCATCATTATATCTTAAAT
>JABXKX010000392.1 GCA_013619035.1 Peptostreptococcaceae bacterium | reverse complement strand
TCCTAATACAACTCGGTTTTTTCCAGAATTTTTAGCTTTATACATTAAGGTATCTGCTTCATGTAATACTTCTTCTGCATCAGTTGAAAAACAAGTTGTTATGCCAATACTTGCTGTTGTCACCAATCCTTCGTATTGCCACTCGTAAGATTCAATATTCGCTCTGACTCTTTCTGCTATTTCACAGAGTTCTTCTTGCGTTGTATCTTTTAAAAAGATTAAGAATTCTTCTCCACCATAACGACCAACTTGATCATTTTCTCTAATAGAGCTTTTAATGATTTGACTGATATTGATTAAAACTTCATCCCCTGCAATATGACCATAAGTATCGTTGATTTCTTTAAAGTCATCCAAATCCAATAAAATAACGGCGTTATTTATTTCTAGATTCGAACTAAAGACATCAATAATTTTACCTCTGTTATACAATTGAGTTAAACTATCAGTAACTGAAGTGTAATACAATTCTTTCTCTGTTTTAGACTTTGCACGTATCTCAATTACAATGAAGACGACTGCGGTTAATAATATGAAGATGCCAATTGTCATGACCAAAATCAAATTTCTTGAGAGTCTTATTTTTTCTTCATTGGCAATATTCAATTGTTCCAATAACGACATTTTATTATTCATCTCAGCATATTTGAGTTCATCTAAACCAGATAACATCTGTCCAAAGTCTTCGTCTATATTCTTGTATTCAAAATTAAGCACATCATAATAATACTTTGACGCTGACTGGTAATGTTCTAAACCAAATTCTACATTCCCGAGTGATTCTAAAAGATAAACCTCATAAGGATACGAGTTTTCAGGATAAGATGATTGATTATAGTATTCTAAAGCTTTAACATAATGTACAAGAGCTTCTTCTAAATCTTCATTATAATGGTAATTACCAATTATATCATGAACCATGTAAAGATGATAATAATTGTTAGATGGTAACAGTTGTAACAGTTCTTCAGCATATACTAGACCCATTTCAAGATCACCATTTTCAATGTTTTCATATGCAAGAACTCTTTTATAAGCGATGTGTGGTTCTTCAACAACATAATTGTATGTTACCGATTCTATCTGTTCCAAAGCCATTTCAAACTTTTCAATTGCACTCTGGTAATCTCCATTAAAATAATCTGTATCACCTAAAAATGAATAGTATTCCACAAAACCTTTGTTGTAATCCATTTCATTTGAAAGGTCAAAAGCTTCTTCTGCAAACTTAACCCCTTCATCATAGTCATAATTATAAATATAACTGTATGCAATATTATAATCTGCTTCAATTATACCAATTTTATAATCTATCTCAGAAGAGATATCTCTTAATTGAAAACTACGTTGTGTACCCTCTGTAATATTGCCAAAGAACAGATCTATCTCCGCAAGATAATACACCACTTCAGCTTCTAACCTAGAGTACTGTTTCTTTTCTAATAAAGATAAACTTTCTTCTAGATTTTCATAAGCTTCTTTGTAAGCATAATTATTTAAATTGATCCTAGCTTGTAAAAATAGCTCTAATGCCTGAGCACCAATAGACTTATCATTAATTTGACTAAATTCTGCTAAATCATCACTATTAAAATCACCATTAACAACTCTCTCAATATACACATCTATGGTATCTTCTATATCACCAAAGATCATGGTGTTAAAAGCCAATAATATTACTATCACTAAACACACTTTCTTCATGACAGCCTCCTCAATTAGGTATTACTTCTCTTTCCAATCAAATACAACTTTCTAAAATTGAACTTTAGGCAAATATATCTTTAACCATTCATCCTATAGTACTCAAATCTTGTTTTATACTTATTTATACCCCGTTATCTTTAGAATGAACCAAGTTCAACAACTCATTAAACTTAGCATGAAAAATATGACGATACAACATAAAACAAAAAAACATCTCATTTATGTTATAACGTGCAATACTTTATAAAAGAAAAATAGTATCATTTCGAAAGATACTATCCATTAGATACTAAAAGAGGTCCATATCCATAGAAAAGTATACCCTGTAGTGCCTCCAAAAGTTGAATACAGTTTGACGGAGTTTGGAATCAGTCTTTCGCCAATTCTTCAATCCATATATCAATGAGGAAATGATTATTTAGAAGAACAGAGTATTCAAACCAACTGCTCAAAAAAATAAACCTGGGAACCGGTTTATTTTAGTTGAAACACGCCCCAATAATGTCCATGTTTTTCATGATGAGTTGTCCAAGAATTCACTTTACTAAACCCAGATTTATGTATTTCTAATTCCAGTTGTTCTTCAGAAAGTACACACCTTTCAACAGAAGATACTTGTGGTATTTCAGCATTCGGATTAGATAATATTACTGAACTGACAAAGAAATATCCATTGTCCTCCATAAGTCTTTTTACATTTGAGTAAAAAGCAGTTCTATCTTCATTAAATAAACAATGTAAACAAGTACCATCTAAGACAAGATCATATCGATTCCCTTCAAGAAGAGCTTCATCTGCTACATTCTTAGCAAGAAACTCTATTTCAAGCGTTTTTTCTCTTGCTTTAGTTTTGGCCCATTCTATTGCAGTTTGAGAGATATCAACACCGGTTAATTCAAATCCCTTTTCAGCTAGTTTAATTGAGACATCACCTGCTCCACATCCCATTTCAAGTATACGACCGGATTTCATTTCAATGATTTCGAATAATTTCTTTAAATCAATATCCCATCCTGACATACGTGCTTCATACTTAGATCCACCCCAGCCATTATAACCTAATGCTTGTAGTTTTTTATAGATGACCTCATGCTGGTCGGCTATGATGACTTCTACATCTAGTTCTTTTATTTGAGTAATTTCTTCTTCAATCGTTTCCCAATCTGTGATGATAGTATCAAATGCATCCGGTAAACAGACTTTAAGTAAAGCCGTTTGATCCATATACTCATGAGAAAATACACCGACATTTTTTCTGGTACATTCAAGGACTGCTCTTATAATTGGTATAGATTCAGATGCTTGTACCGACAAACCAAATCCTGATGAATAAGATCCACTTGTAATAAGAGATAAATCAAATCGCATACTACGAATCATATCCACTGCAAAATGATTGTTGGTCTCTCCTTTTTCATCTATAAGACCACCTAACATAAATGTATGAATCTGCTTATTCATTTTTAACCGTTCTGCAATTAGAATGGAATTGGTCACAATTGTAATCGGACTATCAGAGGGTAAATTCTCAGCAATTAACAATCCAATTGTACTGCCTGATAAATAAACAACATCGTTTGATCGAATCATTTTTATCGCTTCTTGAGCAATCGCATAATCATTTTCTCTAAATTCTTTTTTTTGATATTGAGGTGTACCAACTTGTACAATAGGAATGGCTCCACCATGAGTTCTTTTTAATAAACCTTTTTCTTCTAAGATTCTTAAATCCCTCCTAGCTGTATCAAATCCTATTTGAAACCTTTCTTGAAGTTCTCTTGCTTTAATTCGACCTTCTCTACTCAGTATATTGAGAATTTCATTGTGTCTTTCTTCTATAAACATAAAACCTCCCGATTAACATTTGTTCACATCTAATTACATTTAACTATATATCTTCCACGTTCACAAGTGGTTTTTATAACATTTATTCACACTTTGTAAG
>JABXKX010000584.1 GCA_013619035.1 Peptostreptococcaceae bacterium | reverse complement strand
GTGTATAAGAGACAGGAGTATGAAGATAAACTAAACGTAAGAAGAGAACAGATCTAATATCTGTTCTCTTCTTTGGATTTAGGATGAGAATGTTGAGGTCCTCACTGATTATTGTAGTCTAAAAATTCAAATTTAATATTAATATACATGAAACCTCTAAAAATATACATCAAAATGTCACTCGTTTAAAACTAATTTTGAGAGGTATATATTATATGAGGTAATGATTATGAAAAAAATAGTAGGTTTGATATTGTTATTGGCTTTGATAATTGCTCCAAATGTATTTGGAGAGGTGGACTTAAGTGAAGAAGAACAGGAGTGGTTGGATAATCATCCTGTGATTTCGTTTGCTGGAGATCCTACTTGGCCACCTATCGATTATTTTGACGGATCTCAGAAAGGTTTAATATCTGATTATTTAAGTGAGATCGAAACCATATTAGGTCTAACATTTGATTATGTTCAACTGGAGTCGTGGGAAGCTGTATTAAAAGCTATTGAAAATAAAGAGGTTGATGTGATAGCGGGATCCTTTCATGAAAGTAGAAAAGACATCATGATTTTTTCTGAAATAATCATTGATGTTCCTTATATCATTATCACAAGAAATGACTTTACAGAAGAGATTACACTTTCAAATCTACATACCAAAACGGTTGCTACAGTTGAAGGATGGATTATGAATCAAATCTTGATAGAGAATCATCCTGGGATCACTTTGATAGAATATCCAAGTGTTGGAGATGCTTTAAAAGGTGTTTCTTTTGGAAATGTAGATATTATGGTTCAAGAACTAGCTTCTGTTAGTTACGAAATAGAGAAAGGTAATATTACAAATTTGAAGTATCATGATGATTACCCAAGAACCGTCGATGTCAGATTTATTGTTCGTAATGATTATGAAACCCTTAAAGATATTTTAAATAAAGCATTGAATGAAATGAGTGAAAAAGAAAAGCGTGACATTTACAATAGATGGATAAATCTTTCTATCATTCCATTTTACAAACAACCCATTTATTATATTGTTGTAGGAATGATATTAATTATAAGTATCATGTCATTTGTTTGGTTAAAAGTTTTACATCGACAAATACGAGTAAAAACAGAAGCGCTTCAAAAAGAACTTAAATATAGATCAGAAATACAACAGCAATTGGAGAATTCTATTGAACAACAAAATGAAATTCAACATGAAATGATACTTCAAGAACGTATGGCTTCGCTTGGTAGTATGGTGGCTGGAATTTCTCATGAAGTGAATAATCCTTTAGGGGTGTGTTTAACAACCATTTCAGCATTTAGAAGTAAGTTTGATAAACTTCAAAGAGCTTATGAAAATGAAAACTTAACCAAAAGTCAATTTAGTGAATTTATATTGCAATCTAATGATGCGTCCAGACTGATAGAAGAAAATTTACAAAGAGCCATACAAACAATTGGTGGTTTTAAAAATATGGCAATCAATCAAATGCAAGATGAGAAAATACTGATTGATTTTTGTGAATTCATTTATGGCCTTAAAGAGACTCTAAAGTTTGAATTAAAGAAAAAAAATGTAAAAGTAGATGTGATATGTGGAGACAATATCTTATTACTCGGATATCCTGGTGCACTTACTCAGATCTTTACGAATCTAGTTTTAAATTCATTGATTCATGGTTTTGTTAATGAGCAACCTCAAAATATAATAGAGGTTAAAGCAGCTATTATTGAAAGACAATTGATTATTGAATACAAAGACAACGGTTGTGGTATTCCAGAAGAAATTATTGAAAAAGTATTTAAGCTGTTTTTTACAACTCGAAGGGAACAAGGTGGTAGTGGCATTGGTCTCCATATTGTTCGAAATTTATTGCTGGAGAAATTTGATGGCACCATAACTTGTATGAATCTGGATGAAGGTGGCGTCGTGTTTACTATCATTATTCCAATTAGAAATCACTAAATATTATGAAAACATTAAAATTTTCTCACAGACGAGAAAATTTTTTTATCGTTGTAATATAATGTTATAAAAGAGAAAGGGGATGGAATGTATAATTTTCAAGAAGGACTGTATGCTGATGTAAGAATTGAGGATGTTTTTGAAACCAAGATTTCTTACAAAGATCAAAAATTGGAGCAGCAAAAAATTCGAAGTTACAAAGGTGCATTTATTCGTGTGTTTGATGGTTTGAAGTGGTACTATGGTGCGACTACTGAAATCGATAATATCCAAGACGAATTAGATGCATTATGTAAGATGGCCACACCACATGAAGATATTGAGAATCACCCAGTAGTACAAATGTTTGAAGTACATAATGATAAACAGTTATTGTTTACTAAGAACTCGGTATCCAAGATACCTATTGAAGAGAAAAAAACATTGATGACGTCTTATTTCCCTATATTCGATGTCACAGAAATTATTCAAAGTAATTTTATGTATGTTGATAAAAAAGTCATTAAGTCGTTTTATTCATCAAAAGGATCTAATCTCGTATTTGATAGCCAAACAGCAGGTATGAGAGTTGGATGTGATTTCTTAATTGGTGAAGAAAAGGGAAGAGAAAGTTTTGCAAAAGCATTTACGACATTTGAACCTTTAAAGGATTTGGAAGACTTTTATAAAGAAGAGTTAACAAAACAGATAGATTATGTAACTCATGCAGAAAATGTTGAATCAGGCGACTATACAGTTGTTTTATCACCTATGGCTACAGGTGTTTTTACCCACGAAAGTTTTGGACATAAAAGTGAATCAGACTTTATGGTTGGAGATGAAACAATGGTTAAAGAATGGGCTTTAGGTAAAAAAGTCGCAGCAGATGGTGTTACAATTATTGATGACGGTAACGAGCATGGTAGCGGATTTGTACAATATGATGACGAAGGTACAAAAGCACAGAAAACAATGATTATTACAGATGGAGCTTTAACTGGAAGGCTTCATAGTGCGTCTACAGCAACGGCTCTAAATGAAAAGTTGACGTCAAATGCAAGAGCAATGAATTTTGAATTTGAACCAATTGTTAGAATGACAACAACTTACATTGAAAAAGGGACTAGAAAGAAAGATGATATTATTTCTGAAATCGAAAATGGTATTTATGTTGAAACGATTAGACACGGCTCTGGTATGACAACCTTTACTATTGCGCCTAATAGAGCATATAAAATAGAAAATGGTAAAATTACGAAACCACTGAAAGTATCAGTTGTGACAGGTAATGTATTCTCTACATTGGATGAGATTGATGCGATTAGTGAAGAATTTGAATTACTAAGCTTTGTTGGTGGCGGTTGCGGAAAAATGGAACAATACCCATTACCAGTAGGATTTGGTGGACCGTTTATCCGTGTTAAGAAACTTAATGTACAATAGGAGGTTGCTTTGAAACAAAATTATAAGATTCACACAAAAGAAACAACTATTCGAGTGCTTAATACAGAAGTTTCAGCAGTAAGAAAAAAAGATATCATAAAAAAAGCATCTCGCGTAATAGAAAACGATATTATCGGTATAGCTGGTTCAATAGGTAATGGTGATGAGACTAAAATGTTCGAAGAAGCTAAGAATAATTTATCCATCAATATTCCTTATCCGTATAAATTAGAAGAACCGAAACAAGAAGGTATCGTCATAAAAGAAAATATGGTAACAC
>JABXKX010000209.1 GCA_013619035.1 Peptostreptococcaceae bacterium | reverse complement strand
TAAATGAAATACAGAGTAAAATTATTGTTATAATATACAATAAATAATTCATGATTGCTCCTTTTCCATACAACACATATGAGTCCCTTTTTTATGACAACAAGTTTTTTCATTAAGCTCTGAAAGAGCTAGCAAAGAATCACCCATTTCTTTTAAAATATCTCTATTGACTTCATAATGCATAAAATAACTTTCTTTTTTTCCAATTACCAATCCTGCCTGTTTCAGTACTTTCAAATGTTGCGACACAGCAGATTCAGATATACCTAGATGTGTTGCCAATGCTTTTACACAGTACCTTTTATGTAACAATAGTTCTATGATCATAAATCTCTTTTCATCAGCTAGTGCTTTTAATTTATCTAACATAAAAACTCCTTTGATTAAGTGGTTACTTAATTAGTTTATAAGGTATATCCAATTAAGTCAACACTTAATCAAAAAAAAGACCCTTTCGGATCTAGTTCATATTCTTTAACGCTTCTCTATTCATAATTAGAAGTTGTTTGGTACCAATTAACTTGATCACACCTAATTCTTGAAATAATTTTAGCTTCCTAGTCATCGTTTCTCGAGCGATACCAGCATAACTGCCCATTTCTTCTCTATTGATAGACAATTTCAACAGGGTGCCTTCATTGGTCTTATGACCAAAATCACGTTCTAAGTTCAATAAGAGACCTGCAACTTTTGCATCAACAGAATTGGTTCCAAGCCGTTCAACCAAACTCTCTACTTTAATAATTCTCTCATAAGCCTTTTCTAATACTTTAAGTGTTATGTCTGGATTCTTTAAAATGATACTGTTAAAAGCAACTTTTGATATAGTGCTGATGTCAGTATCTTCAATAGCCTCAGCTGTAAAATCAAACTGATCTGCTTTCAGTAAATTAAAAGCACCAATAAAATCACCGCTCGCTAGAATATAAAGAATTTGCTCTTTACCATCCACAGTGTACTTTTTTATCTTCATCTTCCCTGAGCATATTATATAAAGATGATTGGCTTTATCACCTTGATTAAAAATGATATCGCCTCGTTTATAACTATAGGTAACAGCTTCACTTGCTATAAGAGCCATTTCTTCTTCATTCAAACTTGAGAACAAGCTTATTTGACTGATACAAAATTTATGTTCACACGCCTTACAATTTCTCTTATTTTGTATACACTTTGCCATATCATACCTCTTTCTATACGGCTATTAACTTATTCATCTGGTCTTTCACCAATTTACTCATAAGATAATTTTGATGATAAAGTGCTTCTTCTTTATCCATCTCAGCTGTATTTTCTAGTTGATAAGGAATCTCCAATTGATAATATTTATCAACACCTAACCTATGATAAGGCAATATCTCAATTTTTTCAATCTTTTCTGACCAATTTGATACATACTCATACAAATAATCCATAGAGATTTCATTATCGGTTATACCTGGGACCATAACATGGCGAATCCATAGTTTTCCTTGAAAACTGTTAATTTCATCTAAAAAACTACTCAACCATTTCATTGAGACACCAGTAATATCTCTATACTTTGTTTTATCAAAATGTTTCACATCAAGAATCAAAAGATCTGTATACTCAAGGATTTTTTTATAATAAAAAGTTTGTCCAACACCACTTGTATCAAGTACGGTATGAATGCCTTCTGCTTTTAATGATTTCATGGCTTCATAAACAAATTCGCCTTGCATCAATGCTTCACCACCAGAGAATGTTACACCACCATTATCCTTGTAATAAGGTTTATACCTCTTGGCAAATCGCACCAATTCATCAACGGTATAAGTGGTGCCACCTTCAATGCACTGCGAATCGGGATTGTGACAATAACTACATTTTAAAGGACACCCTTGCATAAAAAATACGGTTCTTATACCAGGTCCATCAAATAGTCCCATTGTTTCAATTGAATGAATGTGTCCTTTAATCATAGTTTACTCCTTATGCACTCTTATGGAATGTTCTCATCATAACTTCTTTTTTCTGTTCATCTGTTAATCTATTAAAATGTACTGCATAACCTGAAACTCTAATCGTTAATGTTGGATACTTGTCTGGATTTGCCACAGCATCTTCTAAAAGTTCTCGACTCAGAACATTTACATTTAAGTGGAATGCCCCTTGATTGAAGTAACCATCCATAATCGAAACTAAGTTTTCTATTTTAGAGATTTCTTCTTTTCCTAATGCTTCAGGTACGATTGAGAATGTATTAGATATACCATCTTGGCAAATATCACGATACGGTAGTTTGGCTACAGTATTAAGTGATGCCAATGCACCTAATTGATCTCTACCATGCATTGGATTTGCTCCAGGTGCAAATGGTTCTCCAACTTTTCTACCATCAGGTGTTGATCCTGTTTTCTTACCATAAACAACATTTGATGTAATCGTTAATACAGATAAAGTATGTACTGCTTCTCTATATGTTGGATGTTTTTTCAGTTCGTTGCTAAATCTAGTGACTAAATCAACTGCCAACTCATCTACTCTATCATCATCGTTACCATACTTAGGGAAATCTCCTTCGATTTCAAAGTCTACTGCGATGCCTTTTTCATTTCTAATGGGTTTAACTTTTGCATATTTTATAGCACTCAATGAATCGGCTACTAATGAAACACCAGCAACACCAAAAGCCATTGTTCTTTGTACATCTGTATCGTGTAAAGCCAATTGACCAGCTTCATAAGCATATTTATCATGCATGTAATGAATTGTATTCATTGTATCAACGTAAAGTTCAGCCAATTGTGCTAAAACCTTTTCATAGTTTTCCATAACATCTTCTAATACCAGAACATCAGAATCGATTTTCTTAATACCATCAAAGACATGTAAGTGGTTACCGTTTTTATCTGTTTTCAGTTCATCTTCTCCACCATTAATGGCATAAAGAAGTGCTTTTGCAAGATTGGTTCTTGCCCCAAAGAACTGCATTTGTTTACCAACAGCCATTGCTGATACACAACAAGCGATACCATAATCATCACCATAAATAGGTCTCATTAAATCATCATTTTCATACTGGATAGCACCTGTTTGCATCGACATCTTTGCACAGTACTTTTTAAAGCTTTCAGGCAAAGTATCCGCCCATAAAACCGTCATATTTGGCTCTGGAGCAGGATCTAATGTTTGAAGTGTGTGTAAGAATCTATAAGCCGTTTTCGTTACTTGTGTCCTACCATCATCACTCATACCACCAATTGCTTCAGTTACCCAGTTCGGATCCCCAGCAAATAAGTCATTGTATTCTGGTGTTCTAAGATGTCTTACCATTCTCAGTTTAATAACCAGCTGATCAATAATTTCTTGAACACCTTTTTCATCCAATAAACCAATCGCTAAATCTCTTTCGAAGTAAATATCTAAGAAAGCTGTATTTCTACCTAAAGACATTGCAGCTCCATTATTTTCTTTAACTGCTGCTAAATATCCAAAGTAGAAGAATTGCACCGCTTCTTGAGCATTTTCAGCAGGTATACTAATATCTACATCATAACTTTTTGCCATATCTTTAATGTCTTTTAATGCTCTTATTTGCTCTGAAACTTCTTCTCTTAATCGAATTGAAAATTCTGTTGCATAACCTTTAATATTTTTTAGATCTTTCTTTTTCTCTTCTACTAATTTATCAAT
>JABXKX010000126.1 GCA_013619035.1 Peptostreptococcaceae bacterium | reverse complement strand
GTACTTTAACTTTGTGATTTCAATGCTCGGTATGTTTATAGGATTATCAAAATATAAAGCTGTAACAGAAGAATTTTTACCAGTAGATATGGTCTTTGTTCCAGCACTATTAGAGTTTGGTATTAGATTATGTATATTTATGGCTGTAGGTATTGCAGTACAATGGGTTGTTGATGGTGGATTAGCAGCTGTGAAATTTGTGAATAAGAATAAAAAATAATGGAGACGAAATTTTGGAAAAGAAAATAAGTGAATTTGTTGTGGGTGAAGAAGTTCAAGGGTTTTATATTATCAAAGCTTTAAATGTTAAGACTTCAAGCAATAATAAAAAATATTTAGATTTTACCTTAGCAGACAAAACGGGTGAAGTGAACTCAAAATTATGGGATGTGAAAGATGATTATGAGGATCTTTACAAAACAGGCGTGTTGGTTAAGGTAAGAGGTAATGTAACGTCATGGCAAAATGTTATACAATTGAAGGTCACTAAGATTAGATTGGTAAGTGCTGAGGATGATATCAATATCATCGATTATGTACCTGCGGCGCCATTTGAGCCAGATGAGATGTATGATGGATTAGAAACGACGATAGAAGCATTTAAAAATGAACAGTTAAAAACATTGGTATTAGCAATTGTTAGAGACTATAAACCTCAATTGTTAACTGCACCTGCAGCTAAATCAAATCACCATGCAATTAGATCAGGACTTCTATATCATATGAAACGTATGATTGAAACGGGTAAAGCTCTTTGTAAAGTGTATACTCACATAGATGAAGATTTATTGATTTCAGGGATTGTACTTCATGATATGGAGAAGATCAATGAGATGGTTTCAGATGATTTAGGTATTGTATCAGAATATTCAAGAGAAGGACAACTTCTTGGTCATATCATTATGGGTGTTAAAAAGATTGATGAAATGTCTAAGAAATTAGGTGTAGATGAAGAGTTATCATTGGTATTACAACATTTAGTACTGTCTCATCATTATGAAGCAGATTTCGGGTCACCGAAAAAGCCAATGTTACCAGAAGGTGAGCTACTACATTATATTGATATGATTGATGCAAGAATGTATGATATGGAACTGGCTTATAGAGATACTCAAAGAGGAGAGTTTACACAACCGATTTGGGTTCTTGATAAGAGAAGATTATATAATTTTAAAAAAGATTCGGAGGCTTAAATTGCGTACACTTATATGGTTTATTTATTTTGGGTTGTACCTATTGTTTTTGTTACCGAAATACTTCATTGTAGGTTCTAAATTTAAGAAGGGTCAAAATATAGAAGCTGATGTCCAAACAATCGTTATGAAATGGGCTAGACGGTTAATAAAATTAACGGGTAGTAAAGTTACTGTCATTGGTGAAGAGAAAATTCCTGCTGATGTTCCGGTAGTGTTTGTATCCAATCATCAAAGTAATTTTGATATACCATTACTATTAGGTTATATTAATAAGCCAAAGGGTTTTATAGCAAAAGCTGAAACTGAGAAAATGCCAATTGTTGGTGGTTGGATGAGATATCTTAGATGTGTCTTTATGGATCGAAGCAATCCAAGGGCTGCATTGAAAGCCATTAAACAAGGTATAGAAATTGTAAAGAGTGGTTATTCGCTGGTCATATTCCCAGAAGGTACAAGAAGTGTTGATGGGAAGATTTCTGAATTCAAGCCAGGTAGTTTTAAACTAGCAATGAAAGCAGAAGCAATGATTATACCTGTCACTATATCAGGATCGTTTGATATTATGAAAAAAGGGAGCCTTAAAATTAAACCTGCTCAAGTAAAGATTACAATTGCAGATCCAGTACCATCTACCGGTTATGAATCGACAGAATCTTATTTATTAAGAGAAAAAATAGCTGACATCATTCAAACAAATCTATAAAGTAAATGCCTATCCATTCGGATAGGCATTCGTTTTACTTATTTAAACAACATTTCTTGTATTTCTTACCACTACCACATGGGCAAGGCTCGTTTCTACCGATTTTGTCTTCGTTCACAACAATATGATCTTTGTTGTACGTTTTCTTAATCGCTTTTCTTTCTTCTACTGTTAAGATATCATCCCAAGCTGGAATATTGTATAACCAGTCTGCTTTAGCATTTAACATGTTGTAGTATAGTTTGTCCCATACAATAACTGCATCTACTTCAGATGATTCTTCTAAAGATTCTAAGTCCATTTCTGACTCTAAACTTGTGCTGATACCATCTAAGAAACCTGCAAACTCAGTTGTAGTCATTTCATATGAAGCTGCTAAATCAGTAACAGTTCCTTTTAAAGCAGTGTTCTTAGTTTCTATGATTGTTTCGTAGTTCTTTTGTTCCTTTAAAAAATAATCTTGCCAGAACTTGTTATACTCTTCTTGAGTAAACTCTTGATCAGTTAAATCTAACCATTTTTGGAAAATTGACATTCTTACACCTCGTATTCTAATTTTAACTTGTTAAAGTATATCATAGAGTTTGTGATTTCTCAATCCTAAAAAAATATATGTTATAATTACTCTGAAATGGGATATAACTTAGTACGGAGGTAGAATATGAACTTAGAAAAACAAGTAGAACAATTTAAATCATTACAAGAAACGTTATCAGCTTATCATATTGCCGGTAGTTTGATCAACTGGGATATGTCAACAGGCGGTAGTAAAAAAGGCATGGGATATAGAGCAAAAGCTATTGGTATCTTTACGATGAAAGCTTTTGAAATCCAAACAAGCGATGAAATGAAAACATGTTTAGACGTTATAGGTTCTCATTTAGATGACGTGGATGAAGTAACAAAACGGATGTATGTTTTACATAAAAAAGAATACGATAAGAATATGAAGATTCCTAAAGATGAAGCGCGTGCTTATGCTGAACTTCAGGCTAAGGCACAAATCATCTGGGAAGATGCAAAAGAAGCTCAAGATTATTCTATGTTCAAAGATATTTTAGGAGAGATAATCGAGTATCAAAAGAAGTTTGTTAACTATAGAGGGTATGAAGGACATCCGTACAATCCATTATTGGATGACTATGAAGAAGGGATGACTGTAGAAATACTGGATGAATACTTTGATAACTTAAAGAAACATATCGTCCCGTTGGTTAAAGAGATTACAGCAACTGAATTGCCGTACAACACTTCATTTTTAACGGCATCATTCCCTGTTGAGAAACAAAAAGAGTTCTGTATTAAGTTAATGGCTGATTTGGGATTTGATTATGCTGCTGGTGAAGTTAAAGAAAGTGTGCATCCGTTTACCAATGGTCTTAATGTTAATGATGTTAGGGTAACAGTTAGATATTTTGAAAACCTAATGACCTCTTCGTTATTTAGTGCAGCACATGAGGGCGGACATGCCATCTATGAACAAAATATAGATCCTAAACTTGAATTTACTGGATTGGATACAGGGGTTTCATCTGGGATACATGAATCACAATCAAGAACCTATGAAAATATTATTTGCAGGTCAAAAGCATTTTGGAATTATTATTATCCAACATTAAAGGAGTTTTTCCCTAATGAGCTATCTGACGTAACGGTAGAAGATTTTTATGCTGGTATCAACAAAGTAGAAAATTCGCTTATCAGAGTAGAAGCAGACGAGTTGACTTATTCTCTTCATATCCTGTCTCTTATACACAT
>JABXKX010000462.1 GCA_013619035.1 Peptostreptococcaceae bacterium | reverse complement strand
AGATGTGTATAAGAGACAGAATATACATAGATCAGTAATTTTCTTCCCTGTAGTATTATCAACCATCATCATTGGATTTATATGGACCATGATGTACAACAAAGATTATGGGATTGTCAATTGGTTCTTAGAATTTCTTCATTTAGACTTTCTTATCAAACCTTGGTTAGATGATCCGAAAATTGTCATGTTATCAATCAGTCTTCCCATCATATGGCAATATATTGGTTATTATATGGTCATCATTATGGCAGGTATGACTAACATCTCAAATGAAGTATTTGAAATGGCTGAGATTGACGGTGCAACAGGTTTAAAGAAGTTAATCCATATTACATTGCCCCTTTTAAAAAACACCCTTATGGTCTGTCTAATGCTCTGTATTGCAGGCAATATGCAAGTCTTCTCACATATATTTGTAATGACGAGCGGCGGACCTGGTACAAGCTCTATGGTTATGGCTATGTACTCTTATGAAAAATCTTTTTCACAATATCAACTTGGTTATGGTAGTGCAATATCCATTGGTATATTGGTTGTCAGTTTGGCAATGGTATTTCTAAGCAGAAAGTTATTAGGAGGGAAAAATGACGATACCGCATATTAGAAGAAGAGCTGTTTTGAAGTTTACTTCAAATACTCTCACAAACTTATTATTAATCGGATATTCAATATTTTGTATTTTCCCAATCATATGGATGGTACTGTCGTCTTTTAAGAGTTCCGCTGAATTCAATGCAGACATCATGGCGATGCCTTCCAGCATAAAACTTTCTAATTACGTTGATGCTTTTAAGACCAGTAATATGGGCTTTAGTCTCTACAGTCATTGTATTATTTTTAGCATTTATCATTGGATATTTTTTAGCTAGGTTTAGCTTCACTGGCAAGAAAGCTTTAACTGCATTCTTTATGTTTGGTATGCTCATACCAATACATGCATTATTGGTACCAACATTTATACTATTTAAAAAATTGAACCTATTTGATCAACGATTTACATTAATTATTCCTTATGTAGCGTTTGGATTACCAATCGCAGTATTTCTCTTTACCAGTTACATAAAAGGGATCCCAAAAGAACTAGAAGAAGCAGCGATCATCGATGGTGCTAGTTTTTCAAAAATACTGTTTAGCATCATCTTTCCCGTTTGTAGACCAATTGTATTAACCATCGGCATCCTGCAATTCTTTAGTAAATGGAATGAGTTTCCCTTTGCACTTGTACTAGTTAACAGTGAAAAATACAAGACTATACCGATAGGGCTTCGAAACTTTAGCGGCCAATATGCAACTAATTATCCCTTATTAATGGCCGGTCTAGTACTTGCTATCATACCGGTTATTCTTATTTATGTCATATTCAACAAGAAAATCATTGAAGGTATGACATCAGGTGCTGTAAAAGGTTAAATTCAAAAAAAGTAAGTGAAGCACTTTTCTGTGCCACTTACTTTTTTATTGTGATAAGTTATAAATGCTTTTACTGAATCTTATTGAACCATGTTATTTTTTCTATCATATGTCTAGAAGCAACACTACAGAAATACCCTATGACAATTGCAGCAATAATATCCGTTGGAAAATGAACAAAGAGATACACCCTTGAAAAAGCGACTAAAACAGCAATTACCAATGTGGGTATATAGATGTTTATACGGTTTAACTTCAATTTTTCTTTTAACAAAACAAATGAAACTGCAAACGAAGCAGTCGTATGACCTGAAGGGAAAGAATAACTATCGGGTTCTTTTATCAATAAGACAATATCTCTGTAATTAAACGGTCGTGACCTTTCTAGAACATTTTTCAATATACCATTGGTTATTATCACTCCCAGTACAAAAGTAAAAAAACAGATTAATCCTACTCTTCTTGTTTGGGGATATATAAGTAAAGTAGCTATCAACACAAGCCACAACAAACCATAGTCTCCGATGTGAGTAAAAAACAACCATATTTTGTCACCAATAGGCGTTCCGATAACTTCCTGTATTTTATCCAACACCATTAACTCAAAATCTAATAATTTAATCATTTAACCTCTTCTCTTTGTGCAATTACTTCTTTTGCTTTCTTTTCTTCAATTCTAACTAAATACCCTGACTGTTGTATAGCTAGCTCTAATACTTAACTGTGTTTTCAGTCTCATGAAAAATTAAAAAGTCTAATATTCTTTTTCCAAACAATTAATCGATCTATCGTTTTCTTAACTTGGCTTCTGTTATCATCTATAAGTTCAACATGACATCTCATCGCAATGTCTTCAACCACTTCGTCTATTGTCATATTATCGGTTACAATGTGTTCTTTGAAATAATCATCACTTAATGCTTGAACACATCTTTCAATTTGATTAGCTGCCCATGAATTTTTACCATCACCTCGACGTTTTAATCGGTTAAGTAATGTAGAAGCACTGACTGTAAGAGTAAAATAGCAGATCTTATGCTCCTGCGTATTTATATGTGTTAACAATTCTTCCATGTATACTTTATTGGTTACAGTCATTGGTACAATGATGACACCGTCATAATTCGAGCTCATATACTCAAGCATTTTACTGTTAAATTCTCTCCACATTGGATATCCCTGAAAATCACCAATCAAAATATTTTTAGGTATGTTATCTCTTATGTAAAAACCTGTTTCTTCTGGATCAAAAACATGTGAATTAACAATTCGTTTATTAAGTTCATATGCGGTTTGTGTTTTGCCACTTCCAAATGCTCCATTTATCCAAATAATCATATTATATCTCCATTATCCACATAAAAATACAAACTTCTCGTATCAAAGAAAAGTTTGATTTTTCTCTATAGTCTTGTGTTATTGACATTTCAAAACTCATACTACTTGTTGACATTACCATATTTTCTTTCACAGTCCATAAAATATTTAATAGAGCACCTGTTCTGATCAACAAATCAACATCTGGTATGCCACAAGTATCAAGATGTCTTTCAAAGATTTCTTCTGTAATATCATTGATACTCATGTCTTTATCTTGTATCTCCAGAAAAAGTTTTTTAGTTGCTCTAACAATTTCATCTCTACCCCCATAATTAACAGCCAATTGTACTGTCATATTACGGTTTGATTTTGTATTTTTTGCAATGTCTTCTACAATATCAATACACTCTTGATCTAACTTAGTTGTATCACCAATGATATTAACGCATATCCCTCGGTCAATCAGTTCCTGCTGTTTCATTTTTAAGTACTTATTCATTAACATAAATATATGATCTACTTCTACTGACTCCCGTGTCCAATTTTCAGTTGAAAAAGCATAAACACTTAAAAAAGGGATTTCTTCAATACACCATTCCAATGTTTTTTCAAATGTTTTAATGCCTTCATCATGTCCCATAAATCTCATCAAACCACGTGATTCTGCCCATCGACCATTACCATCCATTATGATGCCTATATGATTTAATATATTCATTATTACTCCTTTTTCATAATTAATTGTTACACGTAACTTAACATATCATTTTTAGACTGTTCATTTTTGTTATTACTTTTCTGACTAATAGACTTGTTTTTATATTTCGATTTTCCATGGTGAATCTTCAATATAACTCACTATTTAATCTATCATAACGGTATCATACAACCTTAAATTAGG
>JABXKX010000173.1 GCA_013619035.1 Peptostreptococcaceae bacterium | reverse complement strand
CTGATAATCCTTGATAGAACAATTGTAAAATTGTCCTTATATATTAAAAAACATATTCGGATGTTTAAGTATACCATTTTAGTGATATAATATAGATAACGACATTACTCATCTAAAATAAGAGGTCTCTATGAAAACAACTAATGATATGGAATATACAAGTAAAAACAGCTATTTAGAGTTACCAAGCATCCTGTATACCAAACAAATGCCTACACCTGTCAAAGAACCTGAAATGATCATCTTTAATGAAGACTTATCAAAGTCTCTTGGTTTAAATAAAACCATCAACCAATCAAATGCCACTTTAGTCCTTGCTGGTAATAGCGTTCTACAAGACTTTATCCCCATAGCCCAGTCTTATGCAGGGCATCAATTTGGACACTTTACCATTTTAGGCGATGGTCGAGCTATTTTAATCGGTGAACACATCACCAAAAATTTTGAAAGAATTGATATTCAACTTAAAGGATCTGGTGAAACACCCTACTCTCGTAGAGGTGATGGACGAGCAACTTTAAGTTCTATGTTAAGAGAGTATCTCATCAGTGAAGCTATGGCATCACTTCATATTAAAACAACAAGAAGTCTCGCGGTAGTCTCTACAGGGGAACAGGTTATTAGAGAACAAATACAAGATGGTGCTATACTGACTAGAATATCCAAAGGACATATCCGGGTAGGGACTTTTCAGTTTGCAGCACTTAAAGATACCGAAACAGTAAAAGCTCTTGCAGATTATACTTTCAAAAGATTTTATCCTGAGATAAACTCTACAAATCCCTATATCACTTTATTGGATAAGGTTGTGGATGCACAAGCTGAGTTAATCGCAAAATGGCAACATATTGGTTTTATTCACGGCGTTATGAATACTGACAATATGTCTATTGCTGGAGAAACCATTGATTATGGGCCATGTGCTTTTATGGATACGTATCATCCCAACACTGTTTTTAGCTCTATCGATCAACACGGTAGATATGCTTATCAGAATCAACCTGTTATAGCCCAGTGGAACTTGGCTCGATTTGCAGAAACGCTCATACCACTTATTCATGAGGATCAAGAAAGGGCTATAAAAATAGCCGAAGCCAGTATTGAACATTTTACTGAATTATATGAAGCCTATTGGTTAAGTGGCATGCGAAAAAAAGTTGGACTATTTACTGAAGAACCTACCGATAGAAATTTAATAGAAGAATTATTAAATCATATGGCAATAGAGAAACTTGATTTTACAAATACCTTTATTCATTTAACGACACCTGATTATGAAAGTCCGTTAAAAACTATGGATGAGTGGATACTCAAATGGCATGATCGTTTAAATAGACAACCAGAAAGTTTTAAAGAAAGTATCACCCTTATGAAGTCTGTTAATCCGTATGTCATTCCTAGAAACCATCAAGTTGAATTGGCATTAAAAGATGCTGTTCAAGGTGATATGACTACTTTTAATTCATTATTAGAAGTTTTGAAGTCGCCATTTGAACATGCCTTGAATCATAAACAGTATACTTTACCACCCGGACCCTCAAAAGAAGTTTACAAAACTTATTGCGGCACATAAAAGAAATCCACTGATTATGATCAGTGGATTATTTTAGTCCATCCAAGAAGGATTAAATCTATATAATTTGGAAGGTCTATGACCTACATCAGACGTTGACTGCTCAGTTTCAGTCACAAGTTTAGCTGTTTTCCTTCTAAAATTGGCTTTAATCAACGGTTTATCCAAAATCTCTTCATAAGATTTTTGCAAGTCTGTTAATGTAAACAACTCTGGCATCAAGTGGAAAATAATATCCGAATACTCTAATTTATTTCGAAGTCTCTCAATACCATATTGAATAATGAGCCCATGGTCAAAAGAAACTTTATCGTTTTCTACTATACTTCTAGTATAGGAAACATGTTTGCCTTCTACTGTTCTTGTTACTTTTATCATACTTTTTAATACGTTAGTTTCATTTGTCAAAATAACTTCGATAAATTTATTTTCAATAAACCCTTTTTCAGTCTCTTCTTTTCCGTCTTTAATGAGTTGATAATCGACTTCAAACCATCTGGCATCATCTGCATCCGATCCAGCATGCATATGGATTTCATTTTTATTAACCAACGACATATAAGAGGTACTGATGATACGTCCTCTAGGGTCTCTTTTTAAATCACCATAGGTATACAATTGCTCAAGATAAGCATTTTCTATCCCTGTTTCTTCTTTAAGCTCTCTATAAGCTGCAGTTTCAAGATTCTCATCCATTTTTACAAAACCACCTGGTAAAGCCCACATGCCTAAGTATGGATGTTCATTACGTTTTATTAACAGCACACGCAATGACTTTTTAGGTAGTTTTCTATAATTATTCACATCTTCATCAGAGATTGTGAATAATAATATATCTACTGTCACAGACGGTCTATCAAATGCCATTATGTCATACGATGATAAAAACTCATCTTCTGTCAAACCTTTTAAATTCTTCTCACACATATATTCTCCAATACTCATTATTGATTATCAGCTATCTCAATTACTATTTTGCCAACAAAATTACCCGTTTCAAAGTACTCGAAGGCTTCAACTATTTCATCTAACTTAAAACACTTATCAATGACAGGTTTCAACGTTCTTTGTTGAATCAAGTCTTCAATCGTTCTAATATCTTCTTTGTTATTGGGTCGACCTAGAAGTAAACCAACTTTTTTTGTACTTATTAAAGACAGAAGTGATCCAAATATCCCTACTCTTAACAGAGAAGAAACACTGCCGCCAATCATATAGAAAATACCATTAGTATTAAGCCTTCTAATGTATTTAATCGGCCCAAAGAATGCCTGACAATCTACTATACGATCATAGGTTGTATCTAGTTTTACATAGTTTTCTGTTTCATAATCCATCACTCGATCTGCACCCAGTGTTTTAATTGTATTTAATTTAACTGATTTATCAACGCCAGTGACATATGCACCGAATGCTTTGGCCATTTGTACTGCCATCGTACCCATTCCACCACCAGCACCATTGATTAAAACCTGTTGACCCGGTTTGATGCTCTTTATGTTATTGATACTTTGAAGTGCTATAACACCAGCTGAAGGTATTGCTGCAGCTTCTAAAAATGTTAGACTGTCTGGCTTTCTAGACAATATGTTTTCATCTACTGCCTTATATTCAGCAAAGGTAGCAAACCCAGCCCCTGTCATGTCACCATAAACCTCATCTCCTACTTTAAACAAAGTAACTTCTGAACCAATGGCTTCTACAACACCTGAGATATCAGAACCCAAAATCCTAAACGAGGGTTTGAACAGACCTGATAACCGACCCAAAACAGTCCCTTTTAGCATCTCAAAATCTGCAGAGTTAATCGAACTTGCTATTATTTTAACCAAAACCTCATGACTTTTAGGACTTGGGGTTTTAATTTCTTTAATTTTTAAAACCATTGGTGCACCATATTTAGTATATACAGCTGCCTTCATAAAATGTCTTCTTTCCTTGTTTGTTCTGTTAGTAGTATTATCATACTATGTTGTTAGTATCATTATAATCTTATCAGTTTTCATTGTCAAATAAAAAACCCCTAATCACTTAGGGACTTTACTAGGAAATTTACTGTACATTATTTGTTAACTTCAACTAAACAGTTATG
>JABXKX010000136.1 GCA_013619035.1 Peptostreptococcaceae bacterium | reverse complement strand
GTTGTATGGTTCATCCAGCAATGCTTTTTCGGTACCAAAAGAGCATTATCTATCACTACTCTCATGCATAAGAGTTGAGATCGTTACAAATTGTAAATATCTGTGTATTTTTCCCTTAAATACTTAATGAAGTAATCGGAATTCAATTTTTCATCTGTTATTAAGTAAATAAGTTCCTGTGAGTTATATGTCGAACCGTGGATAAATATTTTCTCTTTAAACCATTCTAATATATCTTCCCATCTACCAGTTCTAACCAGTTCTTTATAGTCAGGAATATCTGATTGCAACTTATTATATATCTGAGCGGCATATACATTCCCTAGTATATATATGGGGAAGTAACCCCAATAACCTGAGAACCAATGAATATCTTGTAAAACACCTAATTTATTATTGGGAGGTTCTATCCCTAAATAATCCTTATATTTTTTATTCCAAACATTTGGAATATCTTTCACTTTAATTTTTCCGCTCATTAAATCTTTTTCTATCTCATATCTAATTATTATATGAAGGTTATAAGTCAGCTCATCGGCGTCCATTCTTATGAACGATGGTGATACTTCATTGATCGCTATATAAAATTCTTCCCAAGATTTATTTTTTAAAGATGGAAAATAGCCCTGCATCGTAGGATAGAAGTATTCTAAAAATTCCTTACTTTTCCCAAATATATTCTCATAAAAGTTAGCGATTGCTTCTAGCATAGCCATTGAAGACGATTCAGCTAAAAAAGTGCCATATAAATTTGAGCCAATACCCTGTTCATATAAACCTTGCCCACCTTCATGCAGTGCAGTTGTAAACGCTGGTCTAAAATCATCCTCTTGATAGGATGCCACTATTCTGACATCTTTATTAGAGTTGGCAAGAATCGTCGGATGAATACCTTCATCTAATCTCCCAGCATTAAAATCGAATCCTATTTTTTCAAGTATTTCCACCGTCATATCAGCTTGTTTATTCTTAGGATATACGCCACGAAAGATGTTTTGATCAATCATCAATTCTTTATTTCTAATTTGTTTTAAAAATCCAACTATAAAAACTCTAATTTCAGTGAACATATCATCCACTACTTTTGTTGATATACCTTCCTCATAGTAAGATAACAGAGCATCGTATGGTTCGTCTTCATACTCCCAATACTCAGCCGTTTTTTGAAAATGCTTAACAACATTCTCTAATATAGGCTCTAGTGTATTAAAATCGCTATTGGATTTACACTTTGCCCATACATCCTCAGCTTCAGATATTAAATATATATAGTTCTGATACTCATCCACTGGAATTTTACTAGTATAGTGATGGTTTCGCATAATTTTTCTAACCATAGCGTTCGTTTCTATACTCAACTCATCGGGATCTTTTTGTTCAAAATATTTAACTAAATTTATGAGTTCCTCATTTTGACTTAATTCATGAATTTCTCCTGCCATAAATGACATAACTTCACTTCTATACTCTATGCCTTTAGGTGGCATTTTAGTTGTTTTATCCCAATATAGCAAAGCGTTATTTGTAAATCTCAAATATTCTATTTTTTTTACATGATTTCTAATTTTATCAAGTTTTTCTTGATCATTTATTTCCATTAGTTTCTCCATTTATTTACTTAGGCCTTTTCTACTAACTCTATATCATCCTGAGGTTCGCACTCGCTACTTCTATTGTATTTTTTAGTAAAGATAACTAACAATAATGTACAACCTATGACATAACAAATTGCGGCAATATAATAACCAGTTCTATAACCCGACTGATCTAAGAACAATACATTTCCTGTATACCAACCTGCAAATATGCTTACAACTCCAGCAATACTATTAACTAGAAAACTCATTGTTGGTCGCAGCGATTTGGGCACTATTTCCATTGGTAAGGCACTGTCTACAGGATAGCCTAAATTCATAAGACCACTTCTCATAAACAGTGAAAATCCAACTACCGGGATTACATATATACCGAATTTATCACCATTTGCTATCAAAATCATAAACGGAATAGACAACAGTGAAACCCCTGCTAATGTAATAATTTGACCAAATTTTTTAACTGCTTTAGGTGTAAATATCATAAATAGAACAAGTGCAACATATGACAGTGATACCAGTAGTGAAGCGGTCACCCTATCAATATGTAAATTCCTATTAAGAAAAACAGTATAGTATGGTGAAAATAATCCCATTCCAAAATTGATCAATGCCCAGTATATAATATAGCTAAGCACATATTTATTCGTTAAATATTTACTCGCTTGTTTAAATTTGATTTTAATTACTACTAATCGATCTCTAACAGTATGATTATTATTTATTTCATTCTGCTTGCTATTTTCTTCAAAATCTTTATAGTCTTCTTTCTTTTCTTTAATAAATAATATTGGCAACAAAGAAATACCTGCAATAATTGCTGTCAACAATAATACATCTTCATTTGCGTTAACGTAAATTGCTTTCATCATTGGTGCTAATTTTTCTATATCCTTTGTTAATGTTCGAGCCACAGAAAATGGTTGTCCCAATCTAGCAGCAAATCTTGCCACTGTAAGGAGTCCACCAAAGAACGTCATAACAACCCACCCAGCGTACCCAATCCAATATGTTCGAGAATACCACACTGTTTTGTTACCTAAATTTGTATGAGTTGCTATGTAGGGTGCCAATATAGCATAATGTAGTTGTAATCCAACCAAAGACAACACAGATGTAATTTGATAAATAATAGGTATGTCTATGTAAAGTACTGATAACAAGGCAACAAAACAAGTAGCAGGACAAAATAGAAGCGTCCACTTGTATCCGATTTTACTTACTAAAAGAACCATTATTGCACTTATAAAAGTTGCATATCCATAATATGACCAAAATGAAATTGCTACAGGCCTTGCAACTTCTTGCAAGTAATTAATATAAACATCATATATTACACCACTTATAATATTGCTTAATGTAAAACTAATGATAAACATCCATATATTCCAAATATGTCTTTTGTCTTCATTTTCAATATGTTCCATAAGTATTATTCTCCTTGTGGTATTTTACTTCATTCCCGGTCTTCCATCTTTTATAAATGGATTCATAAAATTCAAATCAAAGCTTCGTGGCTTCTTTCCTATTGGATTAACAGTCGTCATTTTATCCTTAACTACATTTTTAGGTGACGAATCGGATTTACCCATAGGGCTCTTATTTGATTTTTCTTCCAACAGATTACCAATTGCCAAAAATATCTTTGCTTGTCTAATTTTCGCATGATTTTTAAATTTATAACTTCTCACTGTTGAAGGACTTGTTTCTAATTTTTTTGCTATTTCATGATTATCTAATCTTTCATAAAAAATCTCAAATATTTCTTTTTGTCTCTCTGAAATACCGGTGTGTTTTTTGTCTAGGTTTAAAAGAAATTTATACTGACCGCCATGTACTTTCTCAATATGAATCTTTAGTGCTTTCTCAGCAGTACAAAATCTATCGTCTTCATTATAAATGATCCCATCCTCAAATTCTTCACCACAGAATAGACAAATGAATATATCACTATTTATATCACGGACATACCCACGCATCAAGTCCTCTACAGAGCACTTATCAACTACTTCTATTAGAAATTCTTCCATATTTATAAACCCCTTTCTATTTTGTTTACAATATAGATTATAAATGT
>JABXKX010000415.1 GCA_013619035.1 Peptostreptococcaceae bacterium | reverse complement strand
CCAAACAGTATGGTAAAGGTCGAGTGTTTTATACTACTTTGGCTCATTCGATGGAGGAATTGTTCTCACCTTCAAGTCGTGGTTTACTTATTAATGGTATAAAGTGGTGTGCAAAAGAGAGTATATTAAAACTAGTATTAGACATAAAGAATTATTGAGTAAAAAGACATTTCTTAAGTGAATTTGTCTTTTTATTTTTTTGAAATATATTGCTAATGTTGGATTTTAGCCGTTTATGTGATCTTTAATGTTTTTAGTCAATTCTGAAAAAGAGTAACATTAAACCTATGCCACCTAACATTAGACCATATATGATTGTGGAAATATAAAGTAAACTTACTTTACAAGTTGCACTGGTACAACAAATTGTCTAGGAAAATATGTTATATGGGGAGGAAAAAATGAAAAAGTTTTTAATCAAAGGGTTTGTGGTAATGTTAATTATTGCAATGTTAGTTGGATGTAGTAATGATACTGCAAAGAGTAATAATTCAGAGGGTGGTAATGGAGCTGCTGCTGTGGATTCTAAAGAAAAAGTAGAACTAACATTTATAATTAACCATGCTACTGATCTTGGTATTACGGTAGCCATTCAAGAAGCAATTGATGGATTTGAAAAAGAAAATAAGAACATTGAAGTAGAATTGATTTCCGGAGTAGCAGATTATGAAGCCGTAATGAAAACTAGAATGGGAGCGAATGATTTACCTGATTTATGGGCAACTCATGGTTGGTCAGTTGCTAGATATAGTGAATATTTAAGACCACTGAATGATCAAGAATGGGCAAGTAAAGTTAATAGTGGTATTACGAATGTTATTACAAATGATGATGGTGAATTATTTGTTTTACCAGTAGATATGGACTTATCAGGTATTGTATATAACGTTGATGTCATAGAAGCAGCAGGTGTAGATGTAAATAACATTAACACTTGGGATGATTTCTTGGATGCATGTCAGTCAATAAAAGACGCGGGTTATACACCAATTCATATGGGTGGTAAAGATTATTGGACAGTTGCGAACTTCTTTGACTGGGTTGCACCATCATTCTATATTACAGATGAAAATGACAATGATGTAGAGTCGTTATTAGGTGGAGATTTCGATTGGAATACATGGGGAGAAGCTTGTGATCTTATGTTGGTTCTTGATGAAAGAGGATTCTTAAATAAAGATAAACTGTCTTCTACTTATACAGATTCAGCTAAAAACTTAGCACTGGGTAAAGTTGGATTTGAGTTCTACGGAAATTATGTAATAGGAGAAGCTCTTAGATATAACGCAGATGCAAATCTTTCATTTATGCCAGTACCATCTGATTCAAAAGATGATGAAAAAACTTTGATTAGTGGAGAAAGAAATGCATTTGGTGTATGGAAAGATACAGAACATGAAGAAGAAGCTTTATTATTGTTAGAGTATTTTGCTAGACCAGCGGTAATGACTTCAATAGCTTCAGCCAGTGCGTTGCCTGCAGGACTTAAAGGTGTTGAATCTGATACGGGTAATTTAGCAAGTGCTTATGCAGAGTATAGTGCATTAAGAGGCTTTAATTATTTTGATCGTGCATTCTTACCAAGTGGCATGTGGGAGACTATGGAATCAACTTCTACTGGTTTATTAGCTGGTGAAATGACAGTTCAAGAAGTATGTGACAAAATGAAAACCGACTACTTAAGATTAATTCAACAATAATAAATAGTAGGTAGGGGACTGCCCTACCTACTATAATAAAGAATCAGTGAGGAATAAGTATGAAGGCAATAAAGATAAAGAAGTTTAGACAGAACCACATAAGTACAAACCTTATGTATGTACCTGCAATACTATTATTTTTCTTATTTGTTATTTATCCAATGTTCACAGGTATTAAAATATCTTTTACCAATTGGAACGGATTTTCCCAATCATATAAGTATGTTGGATTTGAAAATTACATAGCAATGTTTAAAGATAAAAATGTATGGTCATCATTTTCTAATACAATAATTTATGGTGTTGGCAGTACTGTTTTTCAACAAATTGCAGGATTATCAACTGCGATTTTAATCAATTCTAAGTTTAAAGGTAGAACAATTGGAAGAACGATAATTTATATGCCAGTTTTAATTGCTGCAGTAATCATGGGAAATATGTGGTACTTCATTTTACAATATGATGGTGGCGCACTCAATGACATTCTCATATTAATCGGAAAAGAACCTGTAGATTGGCTGACACAAGGTAATTTAACCGTATGGATAATAGTCCTTGTTAATACACTTCAGTTTTATGGTATATCAATGGTTATTTATTTAGCTGGGTTACAAGGTATTCCACAAATGTATTATGAAGCAGCCGACATTGATGGCGCTAAAAAGCTATCCAAATTTTTCAATATAACTGTCCCTCTACTTATGCCAGCCATCTCAACATCGGTTGTGTTAAATCTTATTGGAGGTCTAAAATTATTTGATGTAGTAAAAGCGTTAACAAATGGTGGTCCAGGCTATTCAACACATTCTCTTTCAACACTTGTTAACTTTACTTACTTTAATAATCAAAGTGCTGGGTATGCATCTGTTATTGGATTGTTACTGTTCACATTTATTATAATAGTCAGCTTAGTGGCTCAAAAGTTTTTTAAGTCTAAGGAGGTAGATCTATAAATGAAGAATAAAAATTTTGTTAAGTTATTACTTACATTAATTGCTTCAATGATCAGTTTTATTCCCTTTTATATCACCATAAATGTAGCGTTTAAACCGATGACGGATATGTCATCAAGGTGGTTATTGCCCAAAGAACTTTATTTAGGTAACTTTGTAACAGCAATAGAAAAAGCTAATATCTTTGGCGCGATGAAAAACTCATTAATTATTACATTGTTTTCGGTTTTAATTATTGTGTTTGTAGGTGCTATGGCAGCCTATCCGTTGGCTAGAATAAGAAATAAATTCAATAGAGGTGTATTGAACTTAATTTTAGCAATTATGATGGTGCCACCATTGAGTATTTTGGTTCCACTTTATTCAAACTTATCACAAATGGGAGGTATTAGTACATACTGGGGCATTATCATTATTATAGCAACTTTCCAATTGCCTTTAAGTATTTTCATCTATACCAATTTTATTATTTCTATACCAAGAACAATTGATGAAGCTGCTATGATTGATGGGTGTACGGATTTTCAGATATATTACAAGATTATATTACCATTATTAAAACCAGTGACAGCTACAGTTATTATTCTTACAGGCGTTGCTGCTTGGAATGATTATCAATTTTCATTGTTCTTTTTACAAGATCCTAAGATGCGAACAGTCACGCTTGCAATTTCATCGTTTTTTAGTCAATCTTCTAGCAACTTAAATGCAGCCGCAGCTGCAGCATTAATGGCAATTGTGCCTGTCGTGATTATCTATATCATGTTACAAAAGTATTTTGTGAAAGGTATGATTGATAGTGCAATTAAATAAACGGGTATAAGGGTGAAAATATGAATCTTTTAAATTCAAAATGGATGGAAGTAGGAGAGTTGATTTATAATTTAATCGTTATAAATATCTTGATGTTGATAGGGTGTATACCAATTGTTACGACTTTTACTTCTTTCACAACGGGATATCAAGTGATTAAAGAGCTCAAAAGAGATGGAACTAAAAGTATCATAAAGTCATTTGTTTATAAG
>JABXKX010000335.1 GCA_013619035.1 Peptostreptococcaceae bacterium | reverse complement strand
GTAAAATATAAGTCTAATTATCTCATGGCTTTTAAAGATGAAAGAGGTCAACACCTTTTCCCTAAATACAAAGGGATTCGAATGTGTCAATCAAAAAGTCCACAAGGACCTTTTGAAAATATCACAGAAATTATCTCTCCAAAGCCAGTGGAAGGTCCTACTCTTTTTATGATAGATGACAAAATAACCATGTTCTATGATTACTTTACTAAAGGTCGATACGGTGTCTCTCAGAGCCCTGACGGTCTTAATTGGCAAACTGTGGATCATAACTTTAACTTACCAAATGATTTAAGACATGATGCAGTTTTTAAAAAATAAAAAAACAAGACTTTGAGGTTCATACCTTAAAGTCTTGTTTTATTTAATTATTATAGATAAACTACTCTTTCTCCGTCTCCATGCTTTTTGAGATAATACTATATAATTCAGGCGCTTTCTTTTTTAAACTCACAGGTTTTAACTGTTTATCAGTTGTTGCATGTTTTGTGAAACCTTCCACCAATAGTTGATCCGTTGCAACATCATATACTTCATATCTCAGTGTGATTCTAACACCTTTAAATTCATCTATAGATGTTTTCACATAAACTTCTTCATCGTATTTTGCTGGTGCAATATACTTACAGCCAACTTCAATAACAGGTATCCAAAAACCTTCATCTTCTAATTGTTTATACGGATATCCTAATGATCTAAAAAAGCCACTTCTTGCTTGTTCAAACCAAGTGATGTAATTACCGTGATAAATCACACCCATTTGATCCGTTTCTTCATATCTTGGTCTAATATATTCTTTGTGAAAATACATAATACACCCCTTTCTCATGTATTATATCATATCATCTAAAAGATATTAAGAAAGATTAAATCACCTTTTAAACTATACTGTTTTCGTATATAATAAAAATAAGTAAGGAGGTTTTTATGAAATTAAAATATCTCATACCGATCATTCCCCTACTCATCATTGGTATCTTCATTTATGCCTTTATTCAAGACACTTCTACCAGTGAAGAATTTACGGAACTTAGCCAATACGATTATGCAACATTTTCTGCAGGCTGATTTTGGGGTGTCGAATCGGGATTCGAAAAATATATTGGTGTCATTGATGCCGTTTCTGGTTTTACAGAAGTAGAATCCGAAACACCTGTCTACGAACTAGTTAGTTTAGAATCAGAGGCAGTTAGAGTTTATTATGATCCTCGTATTCTGAGTTACGAAAATGTGTTAACCATCTACTGGGACTATTTAAATCCAGATGATGATTATACAACATGTTATGCCAAGGTGTTTTATGAAACAGAAATTGAAAAAGACCGTGCAGAACTTTATTTTTCAGATAAATCCAAAGACGTTAAAATTCTAAGTGCTACTGGTTTTCACATTGCTGAAGACGAACACCAAGATTACTATCATACAGAACCTACTATTGATTTCCATGAAACACTTGGAAACGGTTGGAACAAGGAGGCAAAAATAGCTATGCTTACAAAACTACAAAGACAAGTCACTCAAGAAGAAGGCACAGAGCCGCCATTTGATAATGCTTATTGGGATAATAAAGAGTCTGGCATCTATGTCGATATTGTTTCTGGAGAAGCTTTATTCTCTAGTACTCATAAATATAAATCAGGCACTGGCTGGCCTAGTTTTTATGATATATTAGAACCTGATAATTTTCAGTTACTAGATGATAACAAATTATTTACCATCCGTACTGAAGTACGTAGTAAACTTGGAGACTCACATTTAGGCCATCTTTTTAATGATGGACCTGAACCAACGGGTTTAAGATATTGTATGAATTCTGCATCATTACGCTTTATTCCAGTAGAAGATATGGCAAACGAGGGTTATGGTGTTTACCTATATTTGTTTAAGAATTAACTCCTATATCACTCATAGAAAGAGCACTCTCGTATAGAGTGTTCTTTTTATGTGACGACCTTTTTCACGGATATAGGTTTATATTACGCCTTAATTCGTTATATTTTTAACGATTTTATTCAATTGTTATTTTTTTCTAAATTATCAGAATATACTGTTTTAAACTGTTACGAAAGATTAACATTAATATCTATTGCAAAAATATAATTTAGGCGTATAATACAAGTCGTAAGAATGTTAATTTTTTAACGAAAGGATGGTATAGATGAAAAAATCAGATGTTAGAGTACTTGGTTTCGCATTATTCGCTATGTTTTTCGGTGCAGGCAACTTAATATTTCCACCTGCAATTGGCAACTTAGCAGGTAAGGAATGGTTTCTTGCTATGATAGGATTTTTTATTACAGGCATAGGCATGCCGGTTTTAGGTATAATCGGTGTTATTAAAGCTGGTGGTTCAATTAAAGACTTTGGTAAACATGTTGGAGAAAAATTCTCTATTGTGTTTGGTTTAGCAGTTGTATTAATTCTAGGACCGTTTATGGGCGTTCCAAGAACAGGCGCTACAACATTTGAAATGGGTATTGCACCCCTTCTACCAAATATACCTGTAGCATTGGTAATTGGCATATTTTTCTTGCTCACATGGTTATTATCAGTCAAACAAAGTTCTATTATAGATATTATCGGCAAATGGTTAACACCTGTTTTAGTCATTTTATTGATGTTTATTGTTTCAATGGGTGTTATCAATTCAGTCGGTGATCCAATAACACATAGCAACACCGCATTTAAAGATGGATTCACTGGTGGTTATCAAACCATGGATCTATTCGTTTCAATTATGTTGGGATCTATTATTCTAAAAACCCTTATCAGTAAAGGTTATACGAAACAAAGTGAATTCTTTTCAATTACATGGCGCGCAGGCATTATTGCTGCAGTAGGTTTAGGTACCATCTATGGTGGTTTGCTCTATTTAGGGGCTACTGGTCAAACTTTATTGGCAGATGTAACCACTAGACCTATGATGACTGTAACTCTAGTCAACGCGATTCTAGGGAATATGGGCAGTATATTATTAGGTGTGTGTGTTTCCTTTGCTTGTTTAACCACTTCTATAGGGATTACAGCAGCTGCCAGTGAGTTTATCGATGAGATTACACCAGATACAGTTAAATACAATTTAATTGTAACCGTAAGTGTTATTGTTTCAGCTTTGATGGCAATGGGCGGTGTCGATTTTATTGTAACAATTGCAGGACCAATACTGGCAATTATTTATCCATTAGGCATTGTTTTGGTTATTTTAAATATTATATCTGACTACATTATATATAAAGCGTGTTTCAAGTGGACGGTGGTCGCTACTAGTATCATCAGTATCCCAATGGGTATCAGTGAATTTGGTTTCTTTAAAGAAATGATTGATCCTATGATTCAAGCTTTACCATTTTCAGAACTTGGTTTACCGTGGTTGATGCCAGCCTTATTCGGTTATATCGGATCATATATTTATTTCAGATTACAAAGTCAAAACAGAAAAAGAGTACAACCTCAATTCTAAACCAATACCCAGTGTTTTTACACTGGGTATCTATTTAATGTTAATTTATAGGAAATTCTAAAAAATGGTTAACAACTGATTACTTCATCAATCACTTCATTATCAAAACCTTTTTCCAAAAATGCAAAGCAGCCTCTAAGAGATTTCTTTTAGTTTCATGCCTTGAAACTCAGGAATAACACATACCAATGAATTAAATTCATACTCCATTACTTATAAT
>JABXKX010000339.1 GCA_013619035.1 Peptostreptococcaceae bacterium | reverse complement strand
AGACAGAAGACAGATACTTTAGACAAAATAGATGCTTTTCTTTGTCCTAATTTTTTATAAAAATAACCTTCAGAGTTGTATTTAGGAACAATTACCCTTGTTAGAAGTTCATTACTTTGTCGTATCGTTTTATATCTACCCAATACAAACTCTTCAACTTTAACTATTCTTTTACCATATTTACTAGCAAGCTCTAAAGATGCATCTAATGCATACAATATTGGAAGTGAATCAGCAACACTTGCAGCATTAACAATATTACCTCCAACGGTTGCAACATTTCTTATTGCCGGTGAACTCATTAATTCATAGGGTCTTCTTATGTATTCAGGCAAATTGCTCTTAACAATATCAGATTGAGTTGTTAAAGTACCAATTATATAAGCATCATCAGTTTCTTCAATGCCTTTAAGTTCCATTAAATGATTGATATAAACAACATTTTGAGTAAACTTTCTTTCCGCACCTTGCCATTGTCTCTTACGAATCATCAAATCCGTGCCACCTGCAAAAATATGACAGGTTTCTTTATCGATAATATCTAATAACTCTGTAATGGAATGAGGTCGATATGATTTAAACATCTAAGTACCCTCCTTCTAACAGTAAATTTACAGCTTCAAATATGCTTTGATAACCTGTACATCTACACAAGTTGCCAGACAGCCCTTCTTTTACTTCTTCTACAGTTGGATTAGGATATTGTTTTAAAAGTTCATGTACTGCCATAACCATTCCAGGCGTACAGTAACCACATTGAACAGCACCAGCCTTTACAAATGCATCTTCAATCTTTTGATAAGATTGTGTTTTAGAAAAAGCTTCTATAGTAATAACCTGTTTGTCCACAACATTAGCAATCGGAACCAAACATGAATTGACTAGTAAATCATCTACATACACCAAACAGGCACCACATTCGCCTTCTGCACAACCTTCTTTAGTTCCAATTAGGTCAAAATCTTCTCTGATAACATCTAAAAGTCTTTTCGAGAGCGTCGTTTCTACTTCTACTACTTCATGATTGAGTTCGAATTTAATCTTCATTTAACACCTCCAAAATGAGTTCTGGTGTAACTGGTATTTTGTTGATATGTTTATTGATCACTTGTTCCACTGCTGAAGCGACTGCTGGTGCAACTCCCACAAGCGTTAGCTCTCCAACGGCTTTAGCGCCGAATGGTCCATCAACGTATTTGTTCATAATCCATTCAGAATGTATATTAGGAATATCGCAGGTGGTTGGAATAACATAATTAGAAAAAGAATGTTGTTGAATCAATCCTTTTTCAGATGTCATGTTTTCAAGTAAACCATAACCAAGACCTTGTATGACACCACCGTGTATTTGTCCCAAGAGAAGCCTTTCATCTATAGGGACACCTACATCATAGATACCATAAATATCTGTACAAGTAACTTCATAGGTTAATGGATCCACCTCAACTCTAGCCATAATAATAGACCAAGAATATGCCATATATGCATTGCCTTCTAATTTGTCTTGATTCCATTTCACGTAATCCGGTTGCTTAAAAAATTCTTTGATTAAAATTTCTTCTTTTGAATCCAACTGATCTTTTAGTTTGAGTGCAGCTTTATACAGTAAACCCCCGACTACCATAGTAGTTCTTGATGCAACCGTCGGACCAGAATCCGGTACTAAAAAAGTATCGGGTTGTTGATAGTGAATACGTTCAATCGGATAATCAAGTGCTGACGCTACAATTTTAGATAAAGCAGTAATAGCACCTTGTCCCATTTCAACATTTGATATAAGAATATGTATATCACCATCACAATCTTTCTTAAGATGTACCTCTGCTTTTATATGAACCGCTTCTCCATCACCGGTAAACCCACCGCCATGAGGTATAAATGAAAATCCATATCCTATATTGGGATCATCTTCACATTCAACCGTTTCATAATCAACTAAATCCAATAACATATCTGTCATTTTATCTAAATATATATCTTCATTGAATACTCCGTTTGTTGAAGTTTTATCCCCTTTTTTAACAAAATAAGGTCTTCTTAAGTCAATTGGGTCTATATCTAAATACCTAGCCAATTGGTTCATATGAAGTTCTAATGCGTACATACTCTGTGGTGCACCAAAACCTCTAAAAGCGCCTGTGAAGACATTATTGGTCTTTATTGTACGTCCCGTAACTCTAATGAAATCAAACATATAACAGCCCATCATTGTAAAGATAGCTCTTTGTAATACAACATCTGATAAACCGATATAAGGTCCAGAATCTAAATTAATCTCAAATGACATACCCACTATTTTTTCTTTGTGTAAGTATGTTTTAATAATACTTTTTGAAGGGTGTCTCTTAGTCGTAAAAGCCATGTCCTCACGTCTATCAAATATTAATCTGACTGGTTTTTTAACTTTCATTGCAGCTACTGCAACTTGTAATGCTAAAAGTGATGGATATTCTTCTTTGCCTCCAAAAGCGCCTCCTGTTGGCGTTTGGATAACTCTAACTTTTGTTTCATCTAAATCTAAAGCATGTTTCATTGCATTCAAAACATAGTATGGGCATTGTAACGATCCATAAACCGTCACGATATCATCTTCGAAGGTTCCGACCACACCTTGTTTTTCCATATAAACTTGTTCTTGATATCCCGTTTCATATTCTTGTACAAAACAATCATCATATGTAATATCCTCTAGTGCTCCCACACTAAAAGTATGTTCTGAAAATACATCATCTTTGTCTAATCCTTCATCTATTGTAAATATTGCAGTTGGATCGTTTTCATAGGTTATTTTGATTTGGTTATAATATCTTATTATTTGGTCTTTATCCTTACCAACAATCAGGCTAATCGGTTCCCCTACATAGTTAACGGATTCTGATGCGAATATTGGCATATCTTTCTCAATCATAGCCACTTCATTTTTATGACAGACATCATTGTAATCTACAACTGTGATACCTTCCTCTATTGGAGGATATTCAATTTTTAGAATTTTACCTTTTGGAATGGCACTCCTTAGAGTTCTAGCATAATGAAGATCTTCAAATACGATATCCTCAATATATCTCGTGTTTCCTTTTAGTTTATCTCTTACATCCACTCGATCGACATGATCAGTAATTTTCATTTTCTAACCTCCCTTTTATCTTCTCAAAAGTATCTTTATCATCAATATCTTCTAGAATCCAAGAATCATCAACTGTTACATAACATTTGTCATATGTATTGATAAATTCTCGTAAATGAATAGCTTGACTCATCTTCAAAGCTTCTATCAATGTTTTATTTATTTTAATGGGATGCCCACTTTTCATTTCATAACTTGGTATAACAACATCACCGTCTATTTTTAATAAAGCTTCATAAGTATTTTTTTCTACAAAAGGACAATCGCCTGGTATTAAAAAAAAGGATTCGTTTACCCTAGAAACGCCTTTTTTTACAGACGAAAACATACCATTATCAAACTCATCATTATAGAGGCAAGATACATTTTTATAGTCCTGTACAATATCCTCTATAAGCTCATGATGATGTCCTGTAACTACAAATATATGTGTTACATAATCTTGCATTTGATGAATGGTGTGTTCTATTAAAGTTCTATCATTAATTTTTTGAATCATTTTATAATCAGGAAACCGCGAAGAGTATCCTGCTGCTAATATTATACCTTCCATTAAACC
>JABXKX010000245.1 GCA_013619035.1 Peptostreptococcaceae bacterium | reverse complement strand
GGTTTTAAGTGAAGTAGAAGACTACATTGACTTATTAAAGGGTAGTTTTTATAAAGAAGGAGGTATTCTATGATCCAAGTAAAGAATTTACATCACTCTTATAACAAAGATGATCAATTCGCTGTAAAGGGTATTAGTTTTGAAGTTGAAGATGGTGAAATCTTTGGTTTCTTAGGACCATCGGGTGCAGGAAAAACCACAACTCAAGGTATTCTAACTGGACTTTTACAACTTCAAAAAGGTGAAGTGACTGTTGCGGGTTACAATGTTAAAAAAATGGATAACAAAATGTTTAATAAGATAGGGATGTCGTTTGAGATATCTAATGTCTACAGCAAGATGACAGCATACGAAAACTTAGACTTCTATAGGAAATTATTCGATTGTGAAACTAGAGATCCGAATGAATTAATTAAACTTGTTGGCTTAGATGGCAAAGAAAAGATCAAAACTGGTGAATTCTCAAAAGGTATGAGTCATAGATTAACCTTTGCAAGATCAATGATTAACAATCCGGAGTTATGGTTTTTAGATGAACCAACAACAGGACTCGATCCAGCAATTGCTTCTGTCATTAAAGACATCATCAAAGAGGAAAAGAAAAAAGGTACAACGATTTTCTTAACCACTCATAATATGCACATTGCAGATGAACTTTGTGATAGAGTGGCATTTATAGTAGATGGCGAAATCAAATTAATCGATTCTCCAAGAAACCTTAAACTTCAATATGGTGATCAATTGGTTGAAGTGGAGTATATTAAAAATGGTGAAACAGTTAAAGAAAGTCTTTCAACTGTTTTAGAAGATGATAAAAAGAAACTACAAGACATTATTGCCAATTATCAAATTGAAACAATGCATACGAAAGAAGCGACTTTAGAAGAAATCTTTATTAAGGTAACAGGAAGGGAGCTTGTTTAATATGAAATTATGGTATAGTTTTACGAAAGAATTAAAACTCTCATCGAAAAGCTTTTACTTCTATATTGAGATAGGAATGGCTGCAATATTTTTAGCTATTCTACTCCTGGTGATTCCTGAAACCTTCACTTCGAAGACGACAGAGTATGTGTATTTAGATTTACCAGAAGAAGTTTCATCTTATATGATGGACGTCATGATAGAAAATGATCTAGATGGCGAACCAGAAGTAATAGAATTAAAAGTAGATGGTGAAAAAGAAGAGTTTGATATGTATGTAAGTGATGACAAGAAAATCGTAATGTTGAATTCACAAGAAGAGGTTATAGAACTGGCTGAAAAAGAAAGAAAATTTGGCGCGGTTATCTCTTGGAAAGATGATGCACTCAGTTATGATTATTACATGCAAGGATATGAATCAGAAAAACTCAGAAACTTATATAAAGTATTTCATAATAAGAATGCAGATGAGTTAATGGAAAACTTTGATGCTCAAGAAGTTGTTAAATTGTCAGAAGGTTTTGAAGGTTTATCGGATAGAGAAAATGTTTTACCGGCGTTTCTAACCTTTAATGGTAGTTTAATGGGACTCTTTATCATTGCATCGTATATTTTCCTAGATAAAAAAGAAGGGATTATTACAGCGTATGCTATCACGGCATCCTCTATGAGTAATTATTTGCTTAGTAAAGTAGGGGTGGTTATGGTAACGAGTCTTGTCACAAGCTTGATTATTACCATTCCGATTATGGGTCTTCAACCGAATTATCTGATGCTTATATTATTCCTTATATGTTCGGGATTCTTTGCATCAAATTTAGGTCTTGTGATTACTAGTTTTTATAATAATATCATGCAAGCGTTTGGCGTGATATATATGATTATGATTGCTTTACTATTACCGAATATAGCTTACTTTATGCCAAGTTGGGATCCTTTATTTCTTAAGTTTATCCCATCACATTATTTCTTAGCCAGTTTTAGAGAAACAATTTTACCTAATGGTGATATGACTTATGTACTAATGACATCACTGAGTTTCTTAGGATTAGGATTGATATTGTTCTTCTATGGTAATTATCGATTTAAAAAGACACTAACATTATAGAAAGGAGGATTAAATGTTTAAAAGAATGTGGATTATATTTTTAAGAGATGTAAAAGTAAATACTCGTGAATTCTTAACGCTTTATATTTTGATCTTCCCAATTCTATTTGGTATAGGTATTAATTTATTGGCACCAAGCATCAATGATACCACCGTTGATTTAGCATTATTAAGTGGTGAGAATTCTGAGATGATTGGTTATTATGAAGAATTTGCAAAAGTTGAGCAGTTTGATGATTTAGAAGCTCTAGAAAAGAGAATAAATGAAAGAGATAACATTGTTGGTATCGTTCCAGGAGATAATGGTCATCATATATTAGCTCAAGGGAATGAACCTGAATCGGTTACTGAATTTGCTAAAATGATCAAAACATTTCATGATTTAGATGTTTCTATTGAAGATACAAATACAACTATTCATGATTTTGGGAAAACTAAGCCACCGTTTAAAGCGATGTTTGTTAATATGAGTTTGCTTATGACTTCTGTATTAGCTGGGATGATCATTGCAGTTAATATTATAGAAGAAAAAGGTGACAATACTATCAGTGCGATGAATTTAACACCAACTTCAAGAGCAACCTTTATTATGGGTAAATGTGTAATAGGTATCTTTATGTCAATCTATGGTTGTATTGCAATACTGCTGTTAACAGGCTATGGATCCGTCAATATTGGACAAGCAGTTTTGGCCATCTTAGCTTGTACAATCGTCAGTATTTTAGTTGGCTTTATTGAAGGTATCAAAAATGATGATGTTATGAATGCAGCTGCTGGTGTAAAGATGTTATTCTTACCAGTCGGTGCTGCGATTGCAGCAGTCGAATTATTATCTGATAAATGGCAAATGTTATTTTACTGGATACCGTTTTATTGGACATACAAAGGCAATGCCGCAATACTTGATGATGTTGCAACATGGCCTCAGATATTATTATATACAGGTTTAGTCGTTGGCTTAAGTGGTGTTGTAATTGCTATACTTGCGCCACAAGTCAGAAGAGGATTAGAATAGGAGGTATTATATGATTAAGTTGTTAGGGTTATTGGCATTTGTTTATGCAGCGTTTGTAATCTTTGTTGCATTCAAACAACCACCAGGCATATGGAACATGAAAAAAATTGAGGGTTTCAAAAAAGTCTTAGGTGAAAAAGGTACAACAATCTTTTTCTACATCTGGGCACTGATATTTGTTGGATTAGGTATTTGGGCATTTATAGCTTAATAAGATTCTAAAGCTCCTGTTTGATACGGGAGCTTTTTCCTTTGTTTGTTTCTTGAGTTAAGTGAAGTTTTATTGTAAACTATGGTCGGAGGTAATCATGGATTTATTAAAAATATTAGAACATAGTTTTACACAATCGGTACTATATGGCGCTTTGATTTTATGCCTGTTTTTACTGCTAAGAAAAAGAGTTACTAAATTTATTTTCTTTATAGTAGAAAAGGGTACTAAAAAAACAAAATCAAATTTAGATGATATCTTAGTGAAAGTTGTAAGAAAGCCACTTGGAATGTTATTAACAATGACTGTTTTGTATATTGTATATCAGGTGATTGATATGGAGTTCTTAGTGGGCGACCAGGTGGAAGGCTTTAATGCGTTTGCTTTAAACTCCTATAAATCATGCGTTATTTTATTTATAAGGTGGACACTCTAAACTTAT
>JABXKX010000222.1 GCA_013619035.1 Peptostreptococcaceae bacterium | reverse complement strand
ACGTTTTGATATCCATAAGTGCATAAACAAATCCACCTAGTATGGGTCCTATAATGGCAGTACCAGCGTGTATCAACTGACTGATGGCATTTAATTTCTGTAATTGTTCTTTATAAACCAATTGTGGTTTTGCAGCTTCAAATGCAATCGAGAAAAATGCTGTAATCACATTGGTTAAAAATGCTGTCATGTAAACACTTAAAATGGTCATCTTAAATGTAAATATGAAAACAAAGAATCCGATAAATAACAGGCCATTTAATATATCCATAGAAACGACTATTTTCTTCTTATCAAATCGATCAGCGAAAACACCAGCAAAAGGTGTCATCATCATGGACGGTAAAAATGAAACCAATAAGGTGATAGCAAACTTCATCCCTGAACCGGTTGTATTTAAAACATAAAGACCAATAGCAAAAGAATAAATAATGGATCCTAAAGCAGAGACTGAATGTCCTAAAGTATACAGTATTATATTTCTAAATTGTTTTTTCATTGTAGACCTCCTAATATCATGATAATACTTAGTCTATACTCCAAAGCAATAGCTTTTTTCTGCTTTAAATGAGTCTATTCTTAAGTTGTTTTATTGCATGCTTTGAAACGTAGTCATTTCAACACACAAAAAACATGGTCCTAAGACCAAATTTATCTTTTTGCTATAATACCAACGGTTCTAACATCATCTCTTTCAGTATAAAAATTTTCATATCGTCCACCAACGGGCAGTTTAGTTGATAATTTATGGGCTGTTATTTCCATTGAAAGCGATTGTAATTCTTTAAAAAGTTGTTTCTCTTTATAGAGATAATGATGTTCTTTACTAATAAAATGTGTTGGACTAATGCTTTTGAATACATAATGGAAACCACAATACAGACAATCGTCACTCAGTTGAGGTTCTAAGTCGGCGAGTAAAGTTTCTTCTAATTCTTTTTCATGATTGTACTGATGTAGATAATAATTAAATCGTCCAGCAATATCTAACAAACACTCTATGCTTTTGTTCTTTAAAGGCATTGATTTGAAATCACTGCACATAAACACAATTGATTTTTTTTCACTTTGATAAGACAATAAGTCTCTTAAACTTTTAAGGTATTCCATATTGTAATCCACACAGACAACGGTAGCCGTTTTAGGTAATTTATTATAAATTAATCTAATGAAAATACCAAATCCAGTACCCAATTCAATGATGAGTTTGTCTTCTAAGGTTCTAAAATCCATCTGATGTTCTATCCAATCCATAATAGAATAGAAGGTTTGGAAATGCTCTGTATCTGTTTTTTCCACATAATCAGAAAACTCTATAATCATCGTATCGGTAGCATTGCCTCCATCACCTACAATAATACCATCAAGGATCTCCAGCGAACCACAGGAGCAGTTCAGTGTACCTTCTATAATATCATTATCTATAATAGAAGATGCATTTAGAACATAACCTTCCTGGCACTTAGGACAACTCATATTTTCTATAAAAGTAAAGGGTACACCCATGGTATGTTGAGATAATGGCTCTCTTTGAATCTCTTCTATATGTGTATTTAACTCGTCTTCTATATCTTGTAATGACTTGATTTCAGATTGTATCTCATTTTGTTTTTTCCTTAACGCACTATGAATAAACAAACTCTTAAGTTTGGGTTCCAGTTTGCTGACACGCATATAAAAGAGCAGTTTTTTTATCTCTTGTATTGAAAACTGATAGTTCTTAAGTTGCAATATGATTTCAAGATCCCCTTCACAAGATGATGTGAAATCATATTGCGGACCCTCTTTTTGTGGCAATAACATTTTCTGTTTAATATAATATCTAATGGTATCTTGAGAGACACCATATTTTTCTGAAAAAGCACCAATCTTCATTTCTTCACCTCTAATTTAATTGTACAATATAAACTACAATAAATTAATGAGATTCTAAATTTAGAAGAAATTTCTTATAATATAAGTTACAGCGAATAAATACATTGTTCCATTAGAAAAGACTGTTGCAAGCAACAGTCTTTAATCCTATTTCATGAAAAATTCTATATCATCTTCAGCAGTACCAATTGGAGCAATACCAAAGGTTTCAACTAAAATCTTAGCTACATTTGGAGATAAGAAGCCAGGAAGAGTTGGTCCTAAATGAATATTCTTAACACCTAAATATAGAAGTGATAGTAAGACAATAACAGCTTTTTGTTCATACCATGCAATATTAAATTCGATTGGCAACTCATTGATATCATCTACACCAAAGATTTCCTTTAATTTCAGTGCAATTACCGCAAGTGAATATGAATCATTACATTGACCGGCATCTAGTACTCTTGGGATACCACCAATATCACCTAAAGGTAACTTATTGTATCTGAATTTTGCACAACCAGCGGTTAAAATGACTGTATCTTTCGGTAATTTTTCAGCAAATTCAGTATAATAGTTTCTTGAATTCATTCGCCCGTCACAGCCTGCCATAACAAAGAATTTCTTAATCGCACCAGATTTAACTGCATCCACTACTTTATCAGCCAATTCAAATACTTGATGATGTGCAAATCCACCTGTGATTGTACCGGTTTCAATTTCTGTTGGCGGATCACTTTCTTTTGCCATTTTAATAATAGCAGAGAAGTCTTTTTTACCATCTTTATCTGGATCTATATGATTTGCACCAGGCAGTCCAGCTGCACCTGTTGTAAAGATTTTATGTGTAATACCTTCTTTTCTTGGAGGCACAATACAGTTTGTTGTAAATAGTATCGGTCCATTGAAAGTAAAGAATTCCGTCACTTGTTTCCACCATGCATTACCATAATTACCTGCAAAGTGATCATATTTTTTAAATGCTGGATAATAGTGTGCTGGTAACATTTCACTATGTGTATACACATCAACGCCAGTACCTTTTGTCTGTTCTAATAATTGTTCTAAATCTGTATAATCATGACCTGATATTAAAATACCAGGATTGTCTCTAACACCAATATCAACAGTCGTGATTTCTGGATGACCATACTTTGATGTATTGGCTTCATCCAATAGAGCCAATGACATGACACCATGTTCACCCGTTTTTAAAACAAGTGCAACCAGTTCATCTGCTGTTAGATTAGGGTTTTGAGTTGCTTCAAGTGCTTCATAAATAAATCTATAAATCTCAAGATTTTCTTTTTGTATATTTAAAGCATGATGCGTATAGGCTGATATGCCTTTAAGACCATAAACAATCATCTCTCGAAGAGATCTAATATCTTCATTTTTAGTAGATAAAACACCTATTGTAGCCGCTTTTTCTACCATCGCTTCTCTTGTCGTAAACTCAAATGTCGCCGCATCCGTTAACTCTAGACCCGGTACTTGTTTTTTAAGATTTTCTCTGATATCAATCATTTTCTTAATCTGATCAATTAATACAACATCATCAAAATTGGCATTTGTAATGGTCATAAATAGACTCGTCAAGGTTTCATGATTTTCATGACTAAGAGAACTCACATCAATTTTCCCTTTTACAATCACTTCACCAACACCTTTTGTTGTATAGATTAATAAGTCTTGAATTTTTGCCACTTCTTCAGTCTTACCACAGACACCTCTAACTTCACATCCAGTACCCCTGGCTGTTTCTTGACATTGGAAACAGAACATACTCATTTTAAACCTCCTCTTAGTTTTTATATTACATTTGTATATTAGAAGGTATACCAC
>JABXKX010000062.1 GCA_013619035.1 Peptostreptococcaceae bacterium | reverse complement strand
TAATTATAGTTAGGGAAATTATGTAAGCTATTGAGGTGGGTAAAATGAATTTATACATATCGGATTTGGATGGTACTTTATTAGATGAAGAGGGCTGTTTATCTAATGCATCAAAAGAAAGTTTGTTAAAATTAATAGAGTTAGACGTACTGTTTACCGTTGCAAGTGCAAGAAGTGTTCAGTCAATACAAAGACTACTAAAAGATATCCCATTAAAATTACCTATAGTAGCATTTAACGGTGCTTACATTTCAGATTTTAAAACAGGACAACATTATATTATAAATTCAATTGAAAAAAAATTAGCCCATAGCTTATTTGAACTGTTAACGCCTTATGGTGTACTCTCATCTCTTCATACCAATGGACAGGATGCATTGTTCCACTCAGGCATTTTATCGACTGGTACAACAGACTATATTGAAGATAGAGAACATGATCTAAAAGTCAAAGTTAATGCTATTGAAGCAATTCCGATTGATTCAGAAGTTATGGCGTTTACTGTGATTGATACAAAAGAAGATATATTAGAGTTAAAGGAAAAACTTGCATCATATGACAATATAATAGTCGATGCTTGGGAAGATATGTACTATAAACCTTGGTACTGGTTGAGTATACATTCAAATGAGTCAACAAAAGCCAATGGTATTAAAGCATTAAAAGATATGATGACGATGCCAATAGATCAATTAATCGTTTTCGGGGATAATACCAATGATATTGAAATGTTTACTATAGCGGATTTGAGTTGTGCAGTAGATAATGCTGTTGATTCTCTAAAAAACATTGCTGATGAAATCATCGGTCCGCATATTCATAATAGTGTGGTAAGAAAAATTGCGGATATGGAGGGCATTCAACTTGATACTATTTAATAATGATTCAATAGTACTCGAAGAGATATCAGGTCAAATTCGACTAAGGGTTTTAAAAGAAAACTTTTTGATGAAAGAGTTTACAACTATCTGTGAGAATATACCGAGAATAAAACTGACCAAGTTTGCTGCTGTTAAAGATGCTTTAGAGTTGCCTTCAGGTAATTCAGTAGAAGTTGGTATTTTAAAACCAAGGATTGAATTCATAATCAGCTCTGATTTAATGTATGCATACTTTTTTGTCAATTTGAAAGATCAAGATAAACCTATGAACGAGATTGAAGAGCAAATTCGGAAAATGCTTCATGATAACGGGATTACTTTTGGTATAAAAAGTGAAATGTTTAATGATATACCTCTTCGAGCGAAAGTCTTGATTGCTGAAGGGATACCACCAATTGATGGAGACGATGCTATTATAGAGTATTATGAGTTAAGTGAGAACAAACCCCTTTTAAATTCTGATGGGAGTGTGAATCACTATGATATGCAGTTAATTGATAATATCAGCGCTGGTGAGTGGTTGGGCAGAAAAACACCCGCAACTAAAGGACAAGATGGTATTTCTATCAGAAACGAAGCAGTACCAGCCAAAATCGGACGTGATTATAAGTTAATATTTGATTTGAAAACGGTTAGACATATGGTGTATGAAAATGATTCTGAAGAAATTTTTGCGAAAATAGATGGCGCTGTAAAAATAAGAGCAGGAAAAATAGGTGTAGATAACCATTTAATTATCTATGGAGATGTTGATTATAATACAGGTCATATTGATTTTGATGGTTTTGTGACCATCAAAGGCACTGTAAAAGATAAATTTAATGTGATTGCGACAAATGATATTGCTATTCTTGGTGCTATGGGTATTGGAGCTATTGGTTTGATTGAATCGAAAGAAGGCAGTATTTCTATAAGAGGTGGTATTAATGGCAAAGGTGTTGCTAAAATCAAAGCCAGCTATGATGTTATGACGAAGTATAGTAATGAAGCGATGATAGAAGCAGGACATACGATTCATGTTGGATTGTATGCAATCGATTCAGAACTCAATGCCAAGAAGATTCTACTGCCTCCTAATGTTGGCAGAATTATTGGGGGAAGAACTTACGCTACCCATAGAATTGTAACAGGATCTATTGGTAATAAATTTGAAAAACCAACACGTATTTTTATAGAAGGCTTTGAAAGAAACAATATCCTTGAAATGCTTTCGTATTATAAAAATAAGAATACCGACATGAGCACCACTACAAAGAAAATGAAAAAGGACTTGGATATTTTCGAAAAGAATATGGGGAAATTAGATGAAAGAGGTGTGAATACTTACAACTTCTTAATCGTAAAGTATGAACAACAATTGTCAGAATTAAAACAATTATCAGAAGAAATAGACAAATTGCATGATGTGCTTTTAACCAAGGGTGAAGGAGAAATTTCGATTTCAAAAAGTGTATTTCCTAAAACCATGTTGGAAATGAAAAATCTGCAAAAAAGAATTAGTGATCAAATGACTGGTTCCTTTTATGTAAAGGGTCATACGATATATCATAATGAATAAAGATGGCTTAAGCCATCTTTTATTAGTTGAATTGATTGATAATATCATCCATTTGCTCGATTAAGTTGTCTGATCCTTCTATAGGAGGCAATTTAGGCGTAAGTTCTACAAGGGTGTCACGAACGTCAATCAAACGATCAAGATCATTTGTTTGAATGGCTTGATTGGCCTCTGTTACAATTTGATCCACTGACTCTTGATAGGTTTTATAGTTGTTGTTAAAGACGTAGAAGGAACCGGTGAAAATAATGATGGTAGCAAACATACCTACAATAAAATTCCTGTTCATTTTTATAGAGTGCGTTAATCCTAATGAAGCGGTTGCTAAGAAGCCACCGACGATTCCTCCGAAATGACCGAAGTAATCAATGTTAGGTAAAACAAATCCGATAAACACATTGATGATTAATAATTGGAAAATATCTTTTCCAAAGACACTAAGGTATGTTTTCTTATTCTTCATAAACAGATATATATGGACACCAAACATACCAAATACACCGCCTGAAGCACCGATTGCAGCGCTAGAACTAAATATAAAACTACTTAAACTGCCAAACAGACCTGATACAATAAAAATAATTAAGAATTTCCATTTTCCAAATATGGCTTCGACAGGTTTACCTAAAATGATGATAGCCATACAATTAAAGAGTATATGTTGGAAAGACTCATGTGTAAATATGGCTGTAAAAAGTCTGAAGTATTCATGTTCGATTGAAATAAAGTAAGTAATCTTTGCAAATCTGCTTATAAACCATTGATCTTCTATTAATACATTGGTTAAATGTAAAATAATAAAAACCAATATATTGGCTGCTACAAGATAGTAGGTCATAGGCATATTCTTTAATTTGCTTAATATGTTTTCTTGAGGAATATCCTCATCAATAATTTCTAAATTGTCATAGTTGTCTGTCATAGTCACTCTCCTTAAGTGTTAGTTTAAATAAGAATGAGCAAAGTGTACAGGGGTTTTAGACTTTTTTAACGGAAAAAGTTGAATTAAAATTTTTATTATGATATGATGTGATAAATTAAAACGAAACCATTGATGAGGAAAGTAGTTATTGCATAGACTTTAGAGAGTTTGGGACGGTGGAAGCCAAACAGATGTGTAGTAATGAAACGTACCTATGAGGTTCTAATCGAAATGAGTAGATTAGATGGCATCCACCATTATCAGGATTCGAGTGAGTACGTATGTACTAATTAGAGTGGCAACGCGGATATTTTCGTCTCTTATGTTATATAAGAGGCGTTTTT
>JABXKX010000043.1 GCA_013619035.1 Peptostreptococcaceae bacterium | reverse complement strand
TGATTATACCCAACAAATTTAAATTAAAGCACGTACATCAATACTGTATTTAATTTGAACACATAAGACTTAGATTTCAATATTATACAATAAAATAGCCTAAGGAGATTTCCTTAGACTACAGTTTCAGAATAAATTTTATTAGAATGTTTTTGATAATTCTATGGCATCAACTGGACATGCTAACAAACAACTGCCACAATCATCACAACGTTCGCTGATTACTTTGTAAGGAGTGCCTTCTTCAATTGCTTTAAATGTACATACCTTCTTACAAATGCCACAACCGATACATTTTTCATTGATTGTAACGCCAGCAGGATTATACGAAGCACCTCCATATGAAAATCTAGTTCTTAACAATTTATGATCACGATGGACACCTTCAAAGTCAACATCAAAGATTTCACCTTTTGCTTTATAAATCACAAAATTACCTTCTGCCATTGCAGGATACTTATCAATATCTAGAGCAGCCGTTTTCAAAGCATCATTGGTTTTAGCTTTTTCTTTGATAACTTCTGGCGGTACATGCTTCACCTCACCAATTAGTCTAAAAGAGTAACTCGGAGGAAAAACAGCCGATCCATCTTCTCTATGTTCAAGAATTGTTGTATCACTTATCCCACAAACAGTCACTTTTCCTGTTGTGTTTAATTGTCTACAAAATGGTTTGTTAAACATCGTTCTAAAATAAATGCCCTCTTCATCAAATCCATTAAAATGTGCAACTCTTGAATGTACTTCATAACCACTTATTGTTGAAAAAACCAGTACACCTATTTTATCAGCATAATCATAAATTTTACTAATCTCCATTTGTAACCTCCATAATTTCTAAAAATCAAACTCTAAATTTAAACTAGAGTGCCTACTTCTACTATTTATCTTTAATATAATATCCAAAATAACATAAACTAACTCACTAAAATAAACAAATCTCACATAAGACACTTAAAACAGGTTGTTTATTCTAATGTTATTATATAGACTGAAACTTATCATTATAATGTAATAATGGTATCAAAAATAGTAAAAACGACACTTTTTTTGAGTATCGCTTAGATTAATAACATTTTTTCTTAAATTCATTTGGTGATATACCTTCATACCGTTTGAAAAATTTTGTGAAATTTGAAGGTTCATCAAATCCCATCAAATCAGATACCTCATTAATGGTTAACTCACCTTGACCTAAATATCTCTTTATTTCCAATAATATTCTATCAATAATAAATTGTTTAGCCGATAAATCCACAACTGACCGAGTCGTTTTATTGATTGTTTTCTCAGTGACCAACATGAGTTGTGCATATTCTTGTACGGTTTTTTTCTCTTTGTAATGTTGTTCAACTAAATCTCGGAACTCAATAAATCGTTTGTATAGTTTAGAGTATTCTACTTGATTGTCTAAACCAGTCTGACTTGAGATTGCAATAATAAAACTGCTAAATAATAAATCTATTAGATATTTATTTTTATTTTTTTCTTGATACTCTTTACTAATAATCTGAATCAGAGCCGTACTTGTTGACTCTGATACATCACCCACTAAAAGCACGGGTTGATTGATTGGCATATTAAACTGATTGAAGAAATCTTTTATAAATACCTGTGTACGATTGTAAAGAAAGTCTCTTGTGAAGAATAATATATAACCGTCTGTTTCATTCCCTTCTATAAATCGATGCACCTGATTCTGAGCAATAAAAAGAAGTGTTCCTGGTTTTAAGTCATATTCTATAAAATCGATTACATGTTTACCGGTTCCTGAAGTAATGTACATCATGATATTAAAATTCAACCTGAAGTTTTTAAAGATATGATAGAAAGATCTCTTCTCAAAAAATTCATGTAATGTCAAAATCTCAAACTCTTCAATTGCTTCATTATTTTTCTTAAAATCTATTCTTTTGATCACATCCATATAAACACCTCTAATCAATTATATCACAAAACCAATAACGCATAACGTTATTGGTTTTAGTAGAATTAGAATTTACCGTTTTCATTTTGCCACTGCTCTTCATTTGGAATATCTTGAATAACATCCCAATGTTCAGCGATATAACCATTTTCTATTCTGAACAAATCATAATACGCGACTGGTGTGCCACCAAAAGTACCTTCACTTACTGATAAAACAAAGTTACCTTCTCCAAGAATCATATGATTCTTCTCATAAACCATGAAAATTCCATTATCAGCCATTGCAGCAATTGCAGTTCCTAAACCAGATACACCATCAGCGACTTGAGTATTATGTTGAATATAAGCATCTCCATCAAAGTAATTCCCAATTAAATCAAATTTTCCTGCCATTAGGATCTCATTTACAAACCCTTCAACCAGTTTCTTGTTTTCTAGCGTTTGATTTAGATCTTCCAATTGAGTTACACCATCAATTTGAGTGTGTCCACTTGGAGTTGCAGTTGTACTTGTTTCTGCAAGATTGTCCCAGTGTTCTACAATTAGACCGTCTTCAAATCTAAAGATATCAAATCCAATTTTAGGACCAAAGAAATTATATTCTGTATGTGTGATAACAAAATCACCATCTTCTATAACTCTTATCACATTAACCGAAGCACTTCCTTCTGGTAACGCTCCGAGTAATTCACCAAATCCTTCTAATCCATCTCCAGCAGATAAGTTATGCTGAATATATTGATTAGGATTTACATATGCTAAAGCTGAAAGATCTCCCGTTTCGATACTTTCAAGTACAGCTACGGCTTTATCTGAGTTTGTTAATGTTGATTTTATAACTTGTAATTTCTGACCCGGAAAAATTAAGTTCGGATTGTCTAACGCATTGATTTCCGCTAAATTTTCCCAAGTGGTATTGTTCTCTAAAGCAATCTTCCATAACACATCACCTTGTTCTACTGTGTAAGTATCATCTGATGCATATGCACCTGAAACCATGCTCAACAGAAGCGAAAGCCCTATTATTAATGTTACCATTTTTTTCATTGTCTACCTCCAATTATATAATCATTATCATTTTTATGAGATTGTTAGAATCCTTCACAACTCATTTCTGATATCATCATATAACGATTATATATGAGCTACCATATAAAAAAGGTGACAAAAATGGTAAAATCGGAACTTTTCTGTTGATTCAGCTTTTACTGCCTCTATAGAGACTGGGTGTTATTTTTTATACTTTTTAAAAACAGCACCAAAATAACTGTTATCATTGTAGCCAATTTTTTTGATATCTCATGTATGGTTAAGTTCGTTTCCAATAACAATTTTCAAAAGCTTTCAATCTTTTGGGTGAGGTATTCAAAAGGTCTCATATCATATACGTCTTTAAAAATAATACATAAGTAAGGTTCTGTTATATCAATCAGACTGGCTAAATAACAGGTTGAAGCATCTCTAGATAATGACGTTTAACAGAATCCAATTTGTAGACCATACCTCATCTAACTTATGATAACTGAGAAATTGATTTAGGATCAAAATCAAACGGTACCAACGTCATGGTTAATCTAGTAGATCTAGGTTGATGTCGAAAGATCTTGGCGGACCACAAGCACCTAATGATGTCACAAGTACATTACCTCCCCACATTTCTAGATGATCAGATAAGCAGTCGTATATTCAGGGTTCAAAAATTCATTAAAATGACTTTATAAGAGGCTATACCTGATATAGAAAACAAATAACATAAAACACCTTTGTTCAATTCAAACAAAGGTGTTTTTAAGTCTTTTCATTTAATA
>JABXKX010000208.1 GCA_013619035.1 Peptostreptococcaceae bacterium | reverse complement strand
AGATAAATATGTGATTCATCATCAATATGAAGTTAACTTATCATTCAAAGGTGACTTAGAAACTGTAATCCAATCGATTACGATGACAAGTGATTATCAATTATATGATATACATGAAAAGAATGTATTTGAAATGCCTGTATTAACAGAAAAAAATACAATAACAATAAAAGAATTATTAGAAGATCTTGAATTTGAAATTCCAATAGAGGAGTAGGAGGCATTATGTTAAAGATTAATAACCTGAAAAAGAACTATGGAGATATACAAGCTGTAAAAGGTGTACATTTAGAAGTCAATAAAGGTGAGATTGTTGGACTACTAGGCCCAAATGGTGCTGGTAAATCAACGACGATTTCAATGATTTCAACATTGATAAAACCAGATGCAGGAAGTGTTGAATTTAAAGGTATTGATGTTTTAAAAGATCCGAAACCAATTCAGAAGGTGCTTGGTATAGTACCACAAGAGATTGCACTTTATCCAACCTTAACAGGATATGAAAATTTAAAATTTTGGGGAAGTGCATATGGTTTAAAAGGTAGTGCTTTAAAAGAAAAAATTGAAGTCGTTTCTGAAATTATTGGCATCAAAGATAGACTTAAAGATAAAGTTGAAAAGTATTCAGGTGGTATGAAGAGACGTATCAATATCGGTGCGGCACTATTACATGATCCAGAATTATTAATTATGGATGAACCGACTGTTGGTATAGATCCACAATCTAGAAATCATATACTTGAAACCATCAAACAACTAAATGAAAAAGGGATGTCTATTATATATACAAGTCACTATATGGAAGAAGTTGAATTTCTATGTGACCGTATCTATATTATGGATGAAGGTGTTGTCATTGCTGAAGGCACAAAAGAATCACTCATATCTTCAGTGAACGGTGAGAAGAAAGTTATTGTAACATATGCTAAAGATCCAAATGGGATTAAAGACAGATTAGATGAACTAACGCAAGTAGAACGCATAGAAGTAGAGGACGAAGTTTTAACTCTTTATACACATAGTAATGAAAATATGATGAAAAAGATTATTGACATTTCTTCAGAATTCGATATTGAAATGATATCTATTGATGTTGAAAAACCAAATCTTGAATCTGTATTTTTACATCTGACAGGAAAAGCCCTTAGAGACTAGGAGGTCTTATGAGTATTTTCACACTCATAAAAAAAGATTTAAAGATTGTTTTAAGTGACAAAAAAGCATTGGTCATTTTAGTGGCTATGCCAATAATATTATATACGATTTTAAGCTTTGCGCTGGCTGGTTCTTTTGAATCATCAAACGATGACGTTTGGGATATTACCATTGGTATCGTAAAAGAATATGATCTGGAAAATCTTGAATCTGATTATTTAACAAAAGAAGATGCAAAATCATTGGAAAGTATATTATTTGATGTGTTAGAGAGTGAGGATCTTGAGTTTGTCTCTTATACATTTATGACGTATGAAGAAGCAACTGAAGCGCTGGGAAATAACGAACTTTCTAGTGTTGTAATTCTACCAGAGAACTATATTGCTGATCTGGGACTCAATATGTCGCCAACTTTTAGAAAACCACTTGATATTCAGATCATAAGAAATACTGAAAAACAATATAGTTCAGATATTGTAGAAAATATTATTTCCAGTGTGATGGAAAACTTATCTCAAATGATGATTACCAATAAAGTAACTTATGAAACGTTGAATCATTATGACATCGATAAAAATATTACCAAACAAGTTTTAGAAACCATGAGAGATACAGAAAGAGAACCGGTTACAGTTAAGTCCAGTATTTATAATATTGATCAGTTGAAGATGGTTGATTCTGGGCAATACTATTCAACTGCTATGATGGCCATGTTCTTATTATTCGGAGCGAGTTATGGTGCAAAGTTTATGTTAGAAGAAAAAAGAGATTTTACTTTGCAAAGGCAACAATGCGCTGGTATACACCCAACGACAATTGTAATTGGTAAGCTAGCTTTGATTTTTATCATTGCAGTAATGCAGATTGGATTGATGATTCTAACTTCAGCGGTTGGATTTGGTGTGTATTGGGGTGAACCAATTCAAATTATTTTAGTAACATTCATGACAGCTTTAGCGGTTACAGGATTCGGTTCTTTATTAGCTGCGATATCACTTAAAGCTGATAATTTCAAGGCTGTAAATATGATGGAAAGTGGTATATTCCAAATTCTCGCACTCTTTGGAGGTAGTTATTTCCCATTGCTCTTAATGCCGGATTGGTTTAAATGGATAAGTCGATTACTACTAAATGGTGCAGCTTTAGAAGCCTATCAAAAAGTTATGATGGGCGCACCACTTAATGAGATGTTACCATCTCTAATATCACTTCTATTAAATGGTATTGTCTTCTTGACGATTGGTATGATTATGATTCATAGACAACCTAAAAATACACTGATACCTGTTTCAAGAGATGAGGTGAGCGTATGATCGCAATTATCAAATTGAGAATCATAAAACTACGTGATGATATAAAACTAATTGGTATTATGACTGCTATGACATTGATCATGATTGCGGTATTTTCATCAATCAACTATACAAATGAAGTCACGACTTTTGGGTTTATAGATGAAGATCAAAGTGATTTGAGTCAAATGGTTTTAGATAATTTAAATAAGAAAGATGGCTATGAGATTATTCCTTATGATTTAGAAACTGCAAAAGAAGCAGTGAAGAATAATGATGTTTATGGTGCCTTTTATCTAAAAGATGGATTTTCATCTCAGGTGATGAAAAATAATGTGCAAGTAGAAAAATTATTGGTAACAGAAAATATGGCCAATATGCAAATGGACAATCTACTGCAAACTGCTATAAGTCAAGCCAGTACAGACTATCAGATTTCAAATATGCTTAATCAAGTCATCAGAAAAGATGCTGTTGAAGTTAGGACATATGTTTTAGATGCTATAGATGAGCATTGGACATATAAGAAGCCAATTACAGTTTCATCTATGACATTAACAAAAGAAACCACTTATAGTTCGCTAAAACATTCAGTTATAGGTTTTTCATTGTTCTTTGCAATGTTTACAATTATCTTTGGGATATCAGATATCTTAATGGACAAAGAATATCATACTTGGGAACGAACATTGGTTACACCAATTTCTAAATTTTCAATTTTAAGTGGCAACTTAGTGATGACCTTCGTTTTAGGAATTCTGCAAGTCAGCAGTATGTTTTTAATCAGCAAGTATTTATTCAAAGTCGATTGGACGGGGAATATGATTCATCTGATTATTGTAATTGCAGCATTTGTCTTCTGTGTTACTTCCTTAGGCATGTTCCTATCAAACTTTGTGAGTTCAATTGGACAACTTTCAGCTATATCACCAGTCATCATAACTGGATCCGCAATGTTAGGAGGGTGTTTCTGGCCTTTAGAGATTGTTACTGCAAAACCATTATTACTATTATCTAACATCACCCCTCAAAAGTGGGCGATATCAGCAATTGAAAAAGTGATTATACAAGGTTATGGCATAAATGAAGTGATGTTTAGCGTGATGGTACTATTAGGAATGGGTATTGTTTATCTAGGTATGGGCACGTATTTATTAGAAAAGAAATCAGTATAAATAAAAGATTCTACATGAATGTGTAGAATCTTTTATATCGTTTATTTACTTTTATATTCCAAAACTTTAGATTGTGAAATATAATCCCGATAACCAAATTGTTTCATTATGTCACCTTGAA
>JABXKX010000273.1 GCA_013619035.1 Peptostreptococcaceae bacterium | reverse complement strand
CAAATATCCACTTATAAAGGGGTGTGGGGTGAATGAAAAAAATCATATTAACAATAGGTATGATTCTTATATTTTTTTTGCAGAGTTGTGCTTCTGAAGTTGATACCATATCTAGTGCTACAGTGAAGCAAACGGTTGTTATAAAAAAAGCGCAAGATAGGATTCTAGTGGAATTGGATGCAGATTTAAATAATGATACTCAAAATGAACATGTTCAGTTGGTCTTTAATGTAGAGTCAAAAGTTGTTTTGAAAGTAAATGAGCAAGAATTCATAGTCAGTAATGATATTTCGTATATGGTGAATAGCGAAAATCTGGATAAAAGATCTGATTATGATTTGAAAGTCATTGAAGATAAAATATTTGTCATCAATGACTATTATAATAAAGAATTTAAATATGATGATATTCATATTACAGGTTTTTCATATGAACAGAATTTGATTAAAGAAATTTGGACGTCAAGAAATTCTTTAGGTTTAATAGTAGAATCCAAAACAGATGATCAAAGAGAAGTGGTTATCAGTCATGAGTCCTTTGTACATCATGTGAAATTAGATGAAGGATTATACAATAATGTCTTCACGGATCAGTTAAAAGATTTATCCTATATTAATTGTTCATTAGGTGATAGTATAGATTATAGATTTCTTGATTATGATCAAGATGGTCACTTAGAACTTCTTGTAAAAGGCAAAGTGACGCTAAATGATTTATATAATATCAAACCATTCTATAGGATCTATGAATTATCCGAAACCATCGATTTAGATAATTGTGGTTTCTATGATGATATAAAAACAGAACAATACTTTAATTAAACCATCGTGAAATATATAAACTAATCATCAGTCATAATCATTTTAAATGATATGACTTTCTTTAAAATTGAGTGAAGAGTTATCAAGGAGATACATATGAGATTGTACGATAAATTATATTCAGAAAAAAAATACAGCAGAGGTATACGACCTAATGATTTAGCGGTTCAATCAGTCGAACACATCACTGAAGGAGAAGCTTTGGATTTAGGATGTGGAGAAGGACAAGATGCCATTTTTTTGAAACAATCAGGATTTAATGTCACTGCAACAGACGCTTCAAAAGTGGCAGTGGATAATTTGTTAGAACTAGCAAAAGATCATAATGTAGATGTTGATGTTGTACATTCGGATATTAAAACATTTAAATTTGATAAACAATATGATTTTGTGTTGGCTGAAGGTAGTATACATTTTCTGAAAGATGAACAAATAGAACCCTTTATAAAAACATTACAAGATAATACTAATGTAAATGGCGTTCATTCACTGGGCTTTTTCAATCATAAAACAACTAAAAATCAAGTTGACAGTATGGCGAAGTGGGGCATCTCAACTATCGATACAGAAATTCTAGTTGAATACTATAAAGACTGGGAAATCTTATCGATGAAAGAGGAACTACAAGAAAAAAATGAGTACTCTAAGAGAGGCATAACCCAATTGATTGTAAAGAAGATTATATAATCAATGTTGCTTGAATTTATATCTAAAAGGAGTCAAAATGGCATTTAAATTAGCAGTTGCACAACTTCATTCACTCCGAAATAACAGTGATTCAAATATAAAAAAACATGTAAGGATTGCTACAGAAGCAGCGAACAATCAGGCGGACATATTGGTATTTCCCGAACTTTCATTAACGGGATATGAACGAGAACTCGCAAGCGCTCAATCATTTTCCATAGATGATCCACGACTTCAAGAATTAGTTGATATCAGTAGACTTCATCATATGGTGATTGTGGTAGGTGCTCCTATTAAAGAGGAGTGTCTATATATTGGTTCTCTTGTATTGATGCCTGATGGTACTAGAAAAGTATATTATAAAAACAATCTGCATGAAGGTGAAGAATTGTATTTTAGTAGCGGTTCAGAACCCCTGATACTGCCAATCAAAGAAGAAAAAATCGCCTTGAGTATCTGTTATGATATTGAAGTAGAAGCACACTTTGAAATGTTAGCAGAACAAGCAACACTTTATATCTCAAGTATTTTCTATTCTCCAAATGGCATGATTGGTTTAAAAGAAAGAATTAAGACTTATAGTCAAACCTATGGATTGGATATTGCGATTTCTAATTGTGTAGGCAATATATGGGAAAACAAAGCTGGAGGATTGAGTTTACTCTATTCTAAACAAGGAATATGTGTTTTTGAAGCCTCTTCAGATCAAGAAGCGCTTTTGCTCTATACAAAAACTCATGACACTTGGTCAGCGGATGTCATAACTCTTTGAATAGAAAACCGTCATTTATTGACGGCATTTTTTTGATGATAAATGTAAGTTGATGATGTGACATTCATTTTTCTGTATGATACACTTAACATACCATTATTTAGCATTATATGAAAAAGAGGGCTTATGAAAAAAACAAAATTTATGATAATAATTCCAATAGCAATAGTTCTAATAGCTGTCCATCTAATGAGTCGATTTACATCCATTGAAGACAATTTAAGATATCAATATGGTACACCGATTGCAGAAGTAGAGATTGTTGATGAAGAACATCAATTGGTTTTATTTAGTATGGATGATAGTATTGGTATCACACGTTATACGAGTTTTATAAATTTCTATGATGTAAAAGATGATTATGGTCATGTTAAACCGAAAGAAGACATCTTTGTTGCAGTTTCTAAACGAGCAGCGATTGATAACATTATCTGGGGGCAGGTAGATAGTAACACTTGTAAAGTAGAACTTGAGTTTTATAAAGAAACACTGACTTATGTTATAGATTTAGAAACAAAAGAAGGTTATTTCTATTGTATAGCAGATTATGAACATGATCTGAATGATCTGGACTGGCAACTTCGCGTCAAAACATTTGATGAACTAGGTGAGCTCCTAGAAACAAAAGAGGTACCTTTATATAAGGAATTATGATCATATATCATCCTACTCATGCAATAGTTGAGTAAGGGTGATTTTTTTTAGCTGAATACTAAGTACATGTGTTGAAACTATTGATTAGAGTTCTGAATTCACGGGTGTCGAACAGGCTTATTTACAAAGACAGTTTGTTTATTCGTACGGAAATCTGTCAGCAATATCATTTTGTATGGATGAATCCTTCTCTATCATGTATGATGGAATTAGTCATAGAAATAAGGAGGAATTATGTTTTCAAGAGGACAAAAAGTTTCGAGAATATTGGGACGATATGATGATGATATAGCAGTTGTTGAGATTTACAAGATATTAAAACCTGTATTTTATAAGAAGTTAAATAAGTTAAGACCGTCAGAAAGAGTATTCTGTTTTTTAGGTGCATTTAAGTTTCTTACTGAAACAGAAGGTTTTGATGGTTTTTATAAAGATGAAGCAGGTAACTATTCATATGAAATATATGAAGCATTAGAAACAATAGGGGCGAGTGAGCATAAAACGTTGTTTTATGAGTCAATGAAGGGCTACGAAGGTATTGTACCTAAACCTCAAGATGAGAGAACTCTTTTTATAACAAAACATCAAGATGCCTGTACCGAATTATGGATACCACTAGAAGCCAAATTTAAAACATTAGAAGAGAACTTTGATAAATTATTGATAGAGTATGTTCGTGCTAATTTATTGGAATTTAGATAACGATTAGCAGTGTGTTTTTCTGATGACTTTTAACAATGCCAAACACGTAAAAAAACATGATGATGATATATTCTATACGATTTTATGGTTGGTAGAAGAAGATGAGTTTATCATGAATCATGTAAGAATACTCCCATC
>JABXKX010000400.1 GCA_013619035.1 Peptostreptococcaceae bacterium | reverse complement strand
ACTTACTGTATTTGAAATAATAGGAAAATATATTACAATAGAGGTATATATTAGATAAGAAGGGATGGAGTTATATGTTTATAGAATGGAAAAAGGATTTAGAAATTGGTATAGAAGAGATTGATGCTGAACATCGTTCTATTATTGAAACCTTTCAGAAATTGTATGAAAAGATGCGTATTGGAGAGGGACATGAGTTATACAATGAGATTATAGAGTTTTTAGATGAGTATGTTGACAATCATTTGATGCACGAAGAGAAATATCAAACTGAAATAGGGTATGATGAGTTTGAGTCACATAAAGCAAAACATGATGAGTTTAGACGTATTCTAAAGGAGCTCAAAGAAGATAAACTAGTTACGGTAACTAATCTAGAATTAATGCAAATCAATCAGATAATGAAGGATTGGTTATTGCATCATATTTTGGAAGTGGATATGAAAATTGGAGAGTTTATCAGAAGGAGAGAGGTTTAATGAAGAGATTATCAGAAGTATTAAAACAAAAATCAGCACCGAGAATTCTTGATATCGGTACTGGTTCTGGACAGTTCATTCATTTGATTCAAGAATCATGTAATCATTATGAATCAATTGTGGGAGTAGATACCCATGAAAAGGCAATTGAACGTGCAATAGAAACCCAAAACGATCCTAGAGTCAGTTTTGAGATCATGAATGTGTATGACTATGATAAAGAGCCATTTGATGTCGTTTGTTTATCCAATTCATTACATCATTTCGAAGACGCAAATAAGATTTTAGAGCTTATGGTATCTCTTACAAAAGAGGATGGTTATATAATCTTCAATGAAATGTATCAGGATAATCAAAATGATAAACAAATGACTCATGTCGGGTTACATCATTTTTGGGCGAGTATCGATAGAATACATGGTGCCGTTCATAAAGAAACCTATAAGAAAAAAGAAATAATAGATATTTTAACAGCCGTACCTAGAACTGAGTTATTGGATTCTTGGAATCTTGATTTTGAAGAACAAACTCTTGGACCTGAGGATTATACAATGTTAAAGAATTCTGTCACTAATTCATTAAAGCGTATTGAGGGACATGAAGGATATGGAGAACATCAAAAAACCGGTGATGTATTAATTAATAGAATAGAAGAGATAGGGTTTGAAACCGCGACAGAGTTGATTGTTGTTTTAAAAAAATCTTGACCTTAACGTAACGTCATAGCTTAGTATTAAGGTAGGAGGTTAATATGTATACAATTAAAAAGTTAGCAGATATCGCTAATATCAGTATACGTACACTTCGATATTATGATGAAATTGAGCTACATTGTCCAACCGCGTTATCAGAATCTGGTTATCGTCTTTATGATGAAAATGCCATTGACTTATTTCAACATATTTTGTTTTATAAAACCTTAGGTTTACAGTTAAATGAAATTAAGGAGATTCTCTATACTGAGGAATTCGATTCAAGAGCTGCACTCATAAAACATAAAGAACAGTTGTTGGAGGAGAATAAACGCATTGAGACATTGATTGATACTGTAACTAAATCAATACAAGCTATGGAGGGTCAGTATATTATGACAGACCAAGAAAAATTTAATGGATTTAAAGAAGCATTAATTGAGAAGAATGAAAAGAAGTATGGGAAAGAAGCAAGAGAATTATTTGGTAATCAAGTAGATGCTTCAAATGAAAAAATAAGACAAATGGATCAAGAAACAATGGAAAATCTAGAAACCTTCACTCATGAAATGAATGAAAAATTCAAAGAAGCCATGATGTTAAAAGATCCTAATAGTAGTTTAGCAAAAGAAGCCTGTGGCATGCATGAAAAGTGGATTAAACAGTACTGGGATTTTTATTCTAAAAAAGCGCATTTAGGATTGGTTACTATGTATGTTGAGGATGAACGATTCAAATCTTATTATGATCAAATCGAAAAGGATTTAGCATACTTTATAAAAGCAGCAAGGACTGAATACTTAAAATAAGCTCATTATGAGCTTATTTTTTTGATACAAGAGATATCTTGATTTCGTATATTATTGACTTGTTTAGAGACTTCATTGGTATTTAAAAAGTCTTTGTGAATAGGAGTCATCATCGATTGAAGATCTTCTAGTTTCGTCTGTGCATCTAACCATTTCTTTGAGTCTTCTGGTTTAATAATCACAGGCATCCTATGGTGAATAGGTGCCATCACTTCATTGGCTTCAGTCGTGAGTAAACTCACTCCGTATTCTTTGGACCCATCATCTAAATACTGAGGTGTCCATATGCCAGCAATGGTCATAACCTTCTCGTCTTTCTTTTGAAATAAGAAAGGCTTTTTTTCTTGTTTTTCTCTTTGCCATTCATAAAATCCATTACAAATAACCAAACACCGTCTGCTTTTAAAAGAATCTTTATAAGTCACTTTTTCATGAACGGTCTCTGATCTGGCATTAATGTATTTATAACCTTCACTCTGAGATTTAGCCCATTTAGGGATGAACCGCCAATTTAAATAACCAGAACGATACTCAGCATTATGTGAAATAATACTGAGTAGTTCTTGACCAGGACCGACATTGTATCTCGGTACAAAGTCATCAATATTTAATTGATTGATGTCATATTCTTCAGCTAGAATCTGTTTAATCATTTTGGCACTTAATGTTAATATAACTCTACCGCACATTTATTTATTTCCTTCTAATAACAAATCGAGCTGATTCAGAACACTTTCTATTTCTTCCATATTATCTTTCGAATTATTAAAGAGTACAGTTAATTCTTCTAACAATCTCATAATTTCTGGAGATAAACCTTCTATATCAATATCGATAGAGATGGATGTTTGAGCAAATATTTTTCTGAGTGCTAGATCTAAATTTTCTTCCATAACTATGTTTTCTTGATAAGCAACAATCACACGTTTCATCTCAGGCAAACTATTTGGATTATCTGCTTGTAGATAGATTGGCTCTACATATAAAATAGAATCACCTACAGGGACTACAATAAGATTACCTCTTAGAACAGCGGAGCCTTCTTGACCCCATAATGTAAATTGAGGAGAAATTGTCGAATCTTGATCAATTCTAGACTCAATCATCATTGGTCCTTGAATGGTTTTATCTTTAGGGAACTTATATATATATAGTTTACCATAATTATCGTTATCGTTTCTAGCCACGAAAAGCGAAGTCATATTGGCTTTCTCTTTAGGAGTATACGGTACAATTAAAGCAAATTCTTCAATTTCAGAATCTGGCAATTTAAACATAACATAATTGGATTCAATGGGTTGAACACCATCCATATATTTTTCGTTTGCAATATCCCACATATCTTCACCATTATAGAAAACTTCAGGATTAATGACATGATAACTTCTATAAACTTGAGTCTGTAAGTCAAAATAATCTTGAGGATATTTAATATGTGATTTTAAACCTGATGGCAAATCAGAAATATCTTTGAATAGATCTGTAAAGATTTCATCATATGCTGCAATGATAGGATCTTCATGATCAATGATGTAATAATCCGTGGTACCATTATATGCATCAACAACCACTTTTACAGAGTTTCTAATATAATTAACAGGTTTGTTTTTAAAAGCAAACAATTGTGAATATGGATAATATTTACTGGTTGTATAGGCATCAATAATCCAATATAGTTTACCATCATCTTGATTTAATACAAGATAAGGATTTTGATCATATTCTAAAAATGGAGCTATTGTGTTAATTCTTTGTTGGATATTTCGATAGAGTATTATTTTACTATCTGAATGAACA
>JABXKX010000130.1 GCA_013619035.1 Peptostreptococcaceae bacterium | reverse complement strand
ATTTACAAGGGCATATGGGTGAGGCTTGGGTAAATGATCTTATAAACCCAACAGCAGTTCATGTCAAAGTTGATTTCTTTTCATTTTTTGCTGGTGATATCAACGCAGATAATTCAAAAGACTTATTCAGCAATCTAGATGAACATAACTTGGTTATTGTAAAAGGTGACAAATGGAAAAAAGCAATAGAAGAATTTTATCCAGATAAACATGAAAAGTTTACAAGATACAGTTTCCATGATACGAATAACGCATTTAATATAGAAACTTTAAATGGGTATATTGATGGACTTTCAGATGACTATAAGATTAAAGAAATAGATTTAGAAAGTATAAAAAATTCAGGCCTCGGAGAAGTTTTAGAAGAATATGGAGCAAGCTTTGAATCTAAAGAAGATTATCTTGAAAGAGGATTTGGATATTATTTGACTAAGGGTAACGAAGTTGTTTGTGTTGTATCTACTTATAGTATTTATGATGAGGGGATAGAAATAGACATTGCAACAAAGAAAAGCCATCAAGGCAAAGGTTTGGCAACTGTAGCTGCAGCAAAGATGATGCTTGAATGTTTTAGAAGAGACCTTCATCCGAACTGGGATGCTGCAAATAAAAACTCATATCAAATGGCACTTAAGTTAGGTTATAAATTTAACGAAGCATATGAAACCTATTATGTACATATAGAAGATTCTAATTAAGTAAAGAAAAGATATAAAACTGATCATTCAGGTTTATATCTTTATTTTTATTAGATAGCCATTGGGTATGCTTAACACCTTCATTATTAGCGTTTGTAAGAAACTGAATATGAAAGCACCTCGGTTTTTACAAAAAAAAAGATATAATAGCATCTGCTATTATATCTAGTATTTATAATGAAATTTCACTGAGTGTTACATTTTCATTTCTTTCTTCAGCATGTCTGATAGACCATTCGTTTTTGAATAGAATAACTGGATTTTCATTTTTATCTACAACCAATCGACAATCCAATGGTACTGAGAATTTTGAATGATCGAAGTTTTCAGCTTTAACCCAACGAACATATCTAAAAGGTTGTATTTCGATAATAATATCGACGCCATATTCATTCTTAAGTCTATATTCTAATACTTCAAACTGTAAGACACCAACCACACCAATTAATAATTCTTCCATACCGACGTTTAATCTTTTGAACACTTGGATACTACCTTCATCAGATAATTGAGTAATACCTTTTAAAAATTGTTTTCTTTTTAAAGAGTTTTTGATTGTAATTCTTGCAAAATGTTCAGGTGCAAATGATGGAATACCGTGATATTCAACTTTCGAACCATCTTGACATAATGTATCACCAATATTAAAAATACCTGGGTCATGTAAACCAATGATATCACCTGGAAAAGCAGAATCTACAATCACACGGTCTTGTGCTAAGAATTGCTGAGGTTGTGCTAATTTAATCTTTTTATTGGTTCTTACATGATTAACAGCCATACCTTTATCAAATTGACCTGAACAGATTCTTAAGAATGCTATACGGTCTCTATGATTTTTATCCATATTTGCTTGAATCTTAAATATGAATCCTGTGAAATTTTCAGAAGTTGGTTCAATATGTCCATGATTACTTTCTCTTGGTTGTGGACCTTCTGAAATCTCTAAGAAAGACTCTAAGAATGGTTCAACTCCAAAGTTAGTTAGAGCACTACCAAAGAATATTGGTGTTAATTCTCCATTGATAACTTTATCATGATCATAGTTATCACCAGCAACATCTAATAATTCAATTTCTTCTAAAAGCGTTTCATGAAGATCAGAACCTAATATATCATTGAATTTTTCGTCATCAACAGCACCTGTTACAACATTTAGTTTATTACTACCATGGTTACCACCATCGAATAATTCAATTCGTTCTTTTTGTCTATTATAAACACCTTTAAAGTTTTTACCTGATCCAATAGGCCAGTTAATAGGGCAAGCTCTAATACCTAAAACAGACTCTATTTCTTCAATAAGTTCAAATGGTTCTTTACCTTGTCTATCCATTTTATTAATGAATGTAAAGATTGGAATATTTCTCATTTTACATACTTTAAATAATTTGATTGTTTGAGCCTCAACACCTTTAGCACAGTCCACGACCATTACAGCACTGTCTGCAGCCATCAATGTTCTATAAGTATCCTCACTGAAATCCTGGTGACCAGGTGTATCGAGTATATTAATACAATGATTATTAAAATTAAATTGTAAAACAGAAGATGTAACTGATATACCTCTTTGTTTTTCTATTTCCATCCAGTCTGAAACAGCATGTTTTTGTGATTTTCTTGATTTAACAGTACCAGCTTCTCTTATGGCTCCACCATAAAGTAAGAATTTCTCTGTTAAAGTCGTTTTACCAGCATCGGGATGGGAGATAATCGCAAAAGTTCTACGACGTTCTATTTCATTTGCTAACTTAGTTGACATAAGCACTCCTTTATATATATTACAACTCTTAAAATATTAACTGTAAACTATAGGAATGTCAACAATATCTGATATAATACAGGTATATATTATGAAAAATGTGAGGTAATAATGATAGAAAAAGGAAAGTGTCCAATATGTGGTAAAAATAATGGGTGTGCAATGGTCGCAGGAACAGATCCATATGCATGCTGGTGTATGACAACTTCGGTTCCAAAAGGCTTGTTAAATCATATTCCAGAGGAATTTAGAAATAAATCTTGTATATGTAAAGAATGTACAAGTAATTATAATAAAAAAGTTTGTGTTGTTGGTAGTTTAAATATTGATATAGTATTATCTTTAAATGAATTTCCTAAAAATGGTGAGACCATTAAAGCGAATAAACTGGAAACCTTTTTTGGGGGAAAAGGTGGTAACCAAGCAATTGCAGCAGCCAAATTAGGATTAAATGTATCCTTGTTAGGATCGCTTGGAAATGATGGACATGGTGATAAGTATATTCAACATTTGAAGAAAAACAATATAGATGTGTCACTTTTGAAAAGAAGTCAAGGTGACTCTGGACAAGCGTATATTCAAGTCGATAAAACCGGTGAAAATAAGATTATCACAGTAGGAGGTGCTAATTATCAACTCAGTAAAGAGTGGATTGATGATCATATAGAAGAGATTTTAGATCATGACTTCTTTTTAATCAGTTTGGAACTTCCTAAAGAGGTCAGTTTGTACCTCGTTAAACTGCTTTCAAAACACAATAAAATGATTATTCTAGATCCAGCGCCCTATAGTAATTTTAATAAGGAGATGCTTGAGTATGTTGATTACATTACTCCAAATGAAACTGAATATGAACTTATTAAAGATAGTTTAGATAAAACACATAATGTTATTCTTAAAAAAGGCAACAAAGGATCAAGTTTTATTCATAACAACTTAATTGTAAATGTACCAGCTCATCCTGTAGAGTCAGTTGATAGTGTAGGTGCGGGTGATACCTTTAATGCTGCAGTATGTTTTGGACTGTTGTTCAAGTTTACAATTGAGGAAATATTATATCATTCTAATATAGCAGGAGCGTTGGCCACGACAAAATCAGGCGCTCAGGGTGGCATGCCAACTTTAGAGGAATTGATTAAATTAAAACAAACATCTAAATAGACATGTAATTCATTTTGAATATAAAAGAGAGTTCAAATATTTAACATATACTAAAAATCACATCAAATTTTGATGTGATTTTTATATATCTGCAATTTCTAATAACTGAACAATCTAATTTAATTTCTCTAAACAGAGGTATTAAATGTCTATCATAGAATA
>JABXKX010000497.1 GCA_013619035.1 Peptostreptococcaceae bacterium | reverse complement strand
TTATATCAGAGTATCTGTAACTTACAAGTTATTAAAATGTTATGAAATGTAATAGAAATGTAACTGCCTTACCCTAGGTTTTATGGTATTATAGTAAAGACGTCAGTCGGAGAAAGGTTATTAGGTGTATTATGAAATTTTATATAAAATTATTTGTTATTTCTTTAGTAAGCTTTGCGCTGCTATTTGCAGGTGTATGGAACTTCTTTATAAAGAGTGCAGATATTGATGAGACTGTGATGGCACTACCAGATACAGAACCATCATATACATTGCCAGGTGAAGAAGACAGTAATGAAGAAGTCACAGATTTAGAAGATCAAACCGAACCAGAAATAGTGGTTAGATCACCATTAGAAATATTAGTTGAATCGAGTGATAGAGTTAACTTTGTTGTCTTTGCACACGATGGATCTAGAGCGGATACAATTATGTTTGCTAGTTTTGATCCGAGCGATCAATTAATAGATGTTGTCAGTATTCCAAGAGACACATATTGGTTAGTTGATGGTTATACTGAAAGAGCGGATCATAAGAAAATCAATGCCGTTTTTGGTCATGCAGGTGAAAAAGGTGGTTCAAAAGGTTTAAAACAAGAAATTGCCAATATGTTCAATGTACCAGTGCACTATTATGTTAAATTTGATTACAATGGTGCTGCTGCAGTTGTAGATGCATTAGGTGGTATAGAAATCAATGTACCATTTGATATGAAGTATGATGATACTTACGCTGAACCAGAACTTCACATTGATATAAAAGAAGGTAAACAAATATTAGACGGTAAGAATGCTGTAGATTATTTGAGATGGCGTCAGAACAATGATGATATTTCATCAGCTGGAGATTTACCAAGAATTGATAGAATGCAAGCGTTTATAAAAGAAGCACTTAGAAAATCAATTAGTTTAAAATTACCGAATGTTGTTAACACAGGTATCAAATATGTTCAAACAGATATTGCTGCTAATTTAGCAGTTTCATATGCAGATGATGCTATTGGTATTTCTATTGGTGATATTGAAATGCATGATTTACCAGGAGAAGCACCGCCAAAGTCTAGTTACTTTATTGGTGATCCTTCAGAAATAGAAAAACTGTTAATCGAAATATACAGTAAAGGACAATAAATGAAGAAATTTTTTAAAGCCCTTGGTTTGATACTGGTAGTTGCCCTACTGTTATCGATAGGCGCGTTTGCTGTTTTCAAAGCAACATATACACCATCTCATGAAAGACGTGCAGATGATATAATTGAAGATGTTGTTGTAGAATTACCAGATGACAAAGATGAAGTGATTGTAGAACCGGTTAAAACTGAAGAAGAATTATGGCAAGAATGCATAGAAGACTCGGATAGAGTCAATGTCTTGTTATTTGGTACAGATGGCTATAGAGCTGATACGCTGATTTTGGTCAGTTATTCAAAGTCTGAAAGAGACTTGGTTATGATGACAGTACCTCGTGATACAAAACACGAAGTAGAAGGCATGATCTATCAAGGACAAGACAAGATTAACGCTGTATTTTGTTTCCCAGGAGAAATGGGTGGTGCAGACAATCAAAGAAAAGCGATTGAAGAATTAGTGGGTGTACCAATTCACTATTATGTTAAAGTCAATTACTATGGTTTAATTGCCATTGTTGATACACTAGGTGGTATTAAAGTTAATGTACCTTTTGATATGAGTTATGATGATTCATATGCAAAACCAGAACTTCATATTCATTTAAATGCTGGAGAACAAACATTAACAGGTACTCAATCGATGGGCTATATCAGATGGCGTAAAAACAATGATGGTAAAGGTGATAGTGATATTGCTAGAACACAGAGACAACAAGATTTTATTGTTAAGATAGTGAAAAAGTCATTTGGTTTAAACATTACTAAAGTTATCGGTATCTGTTATGACTATGTCAAAACTGATTTAACCAAAGAAGATTTAATATACTTTGGTTCTGAATTGATAGGATTTGATTTTAATAACATCAGGAAATTCAGTTTGCCCGGTGAAGCAGACTATAGATATTTTTATCAAGATGTAGAAAAAACAAAAGATATGATGAAAGAAATTTATTTCTTTGAAAAGGTATTACAAGAGTAATACCTTTTATTTTTTTGAAAATTCATGTAGAATGATAGTGTAGGAGGATCTTTATGAAAGTACTAATATTAGATGATGATTTAGCCATAAGAGAATATATTGCATCTGTAGTCGGTCGTACTTTAGTTGAAGCAGAACTTTTTGTAGTAGACAATGGTTTAGCGGCCCTAGATATAATTGAAAATAATGAAATAGATTTGATGCTTTTAGACGTTGAGTTAGATGATGCTAAAGAAGTGCTGGGACTTGATTTTGCAAAACTGATTTCTAGAGTTTCTAAATCGGTTAGTTTTATCGTTATTTCTGCACATGATAAATATGCAGTCAGATCTTTTGAGATACATCCTTTTGCTTATATTGTTAAACCAATTGACGAACTTGAATTGATTAGAATTCTTCAAGAATGGGTGTTGATTGAGTATGATGACCATGAAATACAAGAACCAAAGTCAGTTAGTTTTACGACAAAAAAAGGTATGGTGATTGTACCTTTTGAAGAGATTGTTTACTTTGAAAAACATAGAAGGTTTATTAAAGTGATAACAGAATCTCAAGATTACCAGTGCACGGAATCTCTTAGAGATATTTTAGAGCGTTTGGATGATCGTTTTTTCCAAACCTATCAATCATTTGTAGTGAACATGAATAAGATTACATCTTTAGAAGTATTAGAAAATAGATCCTGGGAAATAAAATTCGATGCGGTTGAGGGTAAAGCACTTCTTAGTCGTTATAAGTATAAAGAGTTCTTTGAACTATTTGAAGGGTATAGAGTCTGATGAAAATCAAAAGGCAACAATTTCATATTAGATTCTTTCAGATGCTGTTTATAGCATCTTTTATTTTTATGTTGTCATTTGTTTATGCAGATGAACTCATAGAACTTGAATTTGGAAATGAAGCCTTGGATGAGTATAAGACTTATCAATTAGAAGAGGGTTATGTATATGAAAGCTTAAATGAAAGGATTGTCACGATAGAAGATAATATACTAATAGCCAATCGCTTTGGTGATACCAAGTTAGTCGTTAAAAAGAACGATGAAGTTATCAAGGAAATTGAAGTTATTGTTTATTTTGTGGGTGATGAATTGACCCCTTGGAGTGCCGCAACAATCAATAAACCCTATATTTCTGGTTATCCAGACAAAACATTTAGACCTAAGAATTTTATGACACGTGCAGAGGTCGCAGCCATATTTACAGAGCTTTTACAATTAGAACATGATAATACAGTATCCTTTATGGATATTGATGAAACGCACTGGGCGCATGATGCCATACAAAGTGTTATAGAACAAGACATGATGTTATCTCGTACCAAAGATGATTTTTTTCCAGATGCCTATATCACTAGAGCAGAGATGGCTTCAATAATTTCAAAGTTCGCTTATATAAAATCTTTGGATTTAAGCAGTGATATAAAAAATGAAATAAGTGATATAGCAATTGAAGATTATTACTATTTAGATGTGCATAAGATGATTAATGTGAATCTTATGGCATTAGAAGAATCAAAGTTTTTACCAGAAATATTTATAAAAAGGGAAGATGTTATTAGGATTATTAATGAGATTACCTGTCGGAAAATCGAATCAATATCTCTACAGGATTTTATAGATGTCACAAAAGAAAACGAGTATTATTTAGAAATATATTCAGCATCAAAGTATACACC
>JABXKX010000425.1 GCA_013619035.1 Peptostreptococcaceae bacterium | reverse complement strand
TCATTAATTATTCTTTAGTTACTTTTGCAATTTCTGTAATTGATGCTACCAATGCACCAACATTTTGCATTTCTGATGGAATAATAAGCTTAGTCGCTTGACCATCTGCCACTTGAACCATTGCGTCAAAACTCTTAAGCGCAATAACAGCTTGAGTTGGATCAGCTTTCTTGATGAATTCGATACCATCAGCAGTCGCTTTTTGAATTTGTCTTACTGCCTCAGCATGACCTTCAGCTTCTCTGATCTCAGCTTCTTTTTTTGCTTCTGCATCTAAGATTTTTGATCTCTTTGAAGCTTCAGCATCAAGAATTACTGATTCTTTACGACCTTCAGCATCAAGAATTAGAGATTGTTTTCTACCTTCAGCCTCTAAGATTTCACGTCTCTTCTCACGCTCAGCTCTCATTTGCTTCTCCATTGCTTCTTGAATATCTTTTGGTGGTAAAATGTTTTTAACTTCCACACGGTTAACTTTAATTCCCCATGGATCAGTTGCTTCATCTAAGATACTTCTCATTTGAGTGTTGATTAAATCTCTAGATGTTAATGTTTCATCTAATTCTAACTGACCAATAATATTTCTTAAAGTAGTAGCTGTTAAGTTTTCAATAGCAACTAACGGTCTAGAAACACCATAAGCAAATAATTTTGGATCTGTGATTTGATAATAAACAACCGTATCAATCTTCATTGTTACGTTATCTTTTGTGATTACTGGTTGAGGTGGAAAATCCACTACTCTTTCTTTTAATACTACTTTTTTGGCTACACGATCAATTAGTGGAATCTTAATGTGTAAACCAGTTTCCCAAGTGCCTGCATAAGCACCAAGTCTCTCAACAACATAACCATGTGCCTGTGGTACAACTCTCACGTTTGATGCAATTAATACAATAACTACTACTGCGATAACTCCTAAAATAATAGGACCCATATCTTTCCCTCCATTTCAATTACTCGTCTAAATCCTTTACAATCAACTTAACACCTTCAATTCTTACAACTTCAACTCTGTGACCTTCAGGTATATCAATCTCACTGTCAGGTTTCGCTGACCAGATTTGACCTTTTACCTTAACATGTCCCATTGTAAAGGGTTGTAATTCCTTTATTACAATGCCTTCTTTACCGATTAAGCTATCTACATTGGTCTTCGTTGCACCAATTTTAAATACTTTGATAGCGACTGGTCTGGTATAAATCAGCATTAAAGATGATCCTAATATGAATGCAAATATTTGGAATATATATCCAAGGCCTAAGAAACTAACAATCATTGCTAGCAATGCGCCTCCGGCAAACCAAATAAATGTCAATCCTAATGTAAATCCTTCTGCCAAAGCAAAAGCTATTGCGACGATCATCCATATGATACCTATGTGAATGGATAAATCTAGAATTTCAAAAGTCATTTTTTATTCCTCCTTCACGATTGTTTATTATGGTTATATTATACTCCACCTTTTCGTGAAACTCTTAAAATGTACATGAAAATGAAGTAACATGACATGAAAGTGAAAATATATTATATAATTAAGTATACTTCTATATTATTATATCTTTTATATAACCAAATGTAAATTATTGAAATTAATTCTATCTTGTGTCATTGGAGGTTTTATGACGAAAATAATTCTTATCGGAACAGGTACACCCAATCCGGACCCTTACAGATCAGGCCCTTGTGTTGGTATATATACCAACAATAAAGTATATTTAGTAGATTTCGGTGTTGGTTTAATTAGACAACTTAATAAAATTGCTTCAAAGCTAGACATTAAAATTAGTGAACTTAATACTGCTTTTTTAACCCATCTCCATTCTGATCATACCCTTGGTTATAGCGATTTAATCTTAACACCATGGATCTTGGGTAGAAATACTCCCCTTCAAGTCTATGGCCCAAAGGGTACAAAAAAAATGACCGATCATTTACTACAGGCGTATGATGTAGACATTCAACAAAGAATTCATGGGCTCGAACAAGCCAATACTACGGGTTACACTGTGGATGTCCATTCTTTAAAAGAAGGATTAGTATATGATGAAGATATTAAAGTAGAAGCACTTCTTGTACCTCATGGTAATTTTGAGTCTTATGCGTTTAAATTTATAACAGACGATAAAGTAATAGTCGTTTCAGGAGATACTGCACCTTCAGAACGCCTGATAGAATGGGCCAAAGGTTGTGACATATTAATCCATGAAGTTTATTACACTGAAGGGTTAAAAACCCGTTCAGAGTCTTGGCAAAAATACCATAGTAATGTTCATACCTCTGCAGTTGAACTTGGAAATATCGCTTCACAAGTACAACCAAAGACACTTGTTTTATACCATCAGTTGTTTATGCAAGAACATATTCTAGATGAAGATATGTCCAAAAATAATTTAATTTACAAAGAAAAGATTTTAAATGAAATCCATATGAATTATAATGGTAATATAGTTTATGGTGAAGATTTAATGATTATAGGGTAGGGTTTATGCAATCACAAAGAAGTCAATCAAAATTATATAAATATTTCATTTTCTATTTCATAACAAATTCAACTGCATTTGTGTTTATCTATGCTCTTTTTTCTAATACCTTTAGCACAGAACTAAGACGCTTTATGATTTTACCTGTACTCATTTCAGTGTTTTTGATTACCAATTTATTTTTGATGTACTTACTCAAAAAAGTATTCATCTTAAATCGGAGACATGAAAAAATTGAAATGGAACTGCTTAAATATCAGTATCTAGAAAGTGATTTGAAAATGTACAGGCAGCATCGACACGATATGAAAAATCATTTAACGGTTATTTATGAATTGGTAAACGATAAAAAATATGATGATCTAAAAGACTATACCAGTCAATATTTAGATCAAACAACAAAGAAGCTGCGAGAAATCAACACTGGTACAGATGAAGTTGATGTTCTTATTTATCATAAACTTGATTCAGCAAAAAATCATTTAATAGAAACCGAATTTCACTGCAACACAAGTTTACTCATTTCAAATCAGTCTGTAATTGACATCGTTTCAATCTTTTCAAACTTATTAGACAATGCCATTGAAGCCAATAAAAGAATTGCTTCACCAAATGACAGAATGATCTCTATAACAATAAATGAAGATCAATTAGATTATGTATTTATTGTCACCAATGCATTCTTCCAAGAAAGTAATCCCAATCAGTTTTTGGTTGATGGTTTTACAACAAAATCTGATAGAAAGAATCACGGTTTAGGACTTGGAATTATTCATAAACTCGTTGAAAAGTATAGTGGTAATACTTCTGTTGAAGTTTTTAATGAGAAATTTTATCAAGTAACAATTGAGATTCCAAAGCATACTTTATAGTATGCTTTTATTACGCACATCATACTTTGATTTGAACTTTTTTTCGTTTTAAGATAGACTAGACATGTAATATTTCGTATACAAAAATAATTAGGGGGTAATTATGAGTTTAACTTGGAACTTAGATAGACTGTATGCATCATTTGAAGATGAAAAATTCCAAAATGATCTACAAAACTGTATCACATTGGCTGAAGGGATGACAGACTCTATTTATAACTTACTCAAAAGTGGTAAGACGGAAATAGAAATCATAGAAGCTTATTTAGAAGAATCTGAAAAGGCAAGAGAACTATTCGCACCGGTATTATCTTTTTCTAGTCTTTCTTTCTCAACAGACTCAACAAACACTAAAGCTTTAGCTAGTTTACAAAAATTACAAAGCTTAAATGCTTCAATGGTAACTTCTAAGGTTATATTTGAAAAATGG
>JABXKX010000549.1 GCA_013619035.1 Peptostreptococcaceae bacterium | reverse complement strand
CTATTACAGTTATGCAAATGATTCTTACTTTGATGATAAGCCAAAGAAAAAAGGCTTGTTTAGAAAGAAGGCATAAATGATAGATATGCATTCGCATATAGTCTTTGATGTAGACGATGGCTCTAATTCGTTAGATGAATCTTTAGCCATGATCAAAAGAGCTTCTAAAAAAGGCATTCATGCTATGTTTGCTACATCACATTATATTGAAGGCAGTATGACTGCTGAAGCTGGTGAAGTCAAAGATAAGTTGGAGATACTCAGATCAAAACTAAAAGAAGAGCATATTGATATGCAGTTGTTATGTGGTCATGAAGTCTTTTTGGATCATGAATCCATTGATCATGTAAAAGCAGGTAAAGCTTTATCTCTCAATAATTCAAGGTATATCTTAGTGGAGTTACCGATGTTTAACGAACTCACTAACTTAGAAGATATTTTATTTGATATGACCATCAAAGGTTATGTACCGATTATTGCTCATCCCGAAAGGTATACCTATGTACAAAGAGATCTCAACTGTGTTAGAAAGTGGATTGATTCAGGTGCTTTATTACAACTGAACTTACCAACATTTCATAACAAATATGGTAGTCTTGCTAGAAAAACAGCAGAAGAGATATTAAAAAGACAGATGTATCATTTTGTAGGATCGGATGTACATGCGTATAAATCAAGAGCACTTTCTATTGATGAACCACTTTTAAAAGTGAAGTCATTGGTCAGTAACTCAGTTTATATGGATATGATAGAAAACAATCCAAAGAAAGTGATTCAAAATGATATTATTGAACCTTTTGATGTTCTAGAACTTAAAACATCCTTTCTTAAAAGAATGAAAAAATTAATTGGTTAGGAGACTGATATGTTAAAGAAAATTTTAATTGGTCTTTTGATAATCGTAATATTAGGCAGTTCATTTGCTTATTACTCGTATAAAAAAATAGAGGCACAATTTGAAAGCTTTATATTAGCAGAAGTTGAAAAGAAACAAGAAGCTGCTGCAAAGGCTTTAGAAGATAAATTAGCTGCTGAACTAGATGCTACTGATGAAGATAGTACATCTGATGAGCAGACATCTGAAGTAGATCCTGTAGAAGGTGAAACGACAGATGTTGAATCAGGTGATGATGCAGTAAGTGAAACTGATGGAGAAACACAATCAGGATCGGGCTCGGAAGTCACTGAGACAGATGACGGTTCAAGCGAGACTGAAACATCCAGTCCAAACGATACATCAAATCAGAATGATACTTCAAATCAAAATGATACAACACCATCAGATGCTGATGATTCAATTACAGACAAAACTCCAGTTGAAGAAAAACAACCTGAAGTAAAAGAGCCTGAAGAAGTTGAAGTTGTTCAAGAAGAACCTTATACAAAGGAAGATTTTGAAAGAGATAAGAAAGTTGCGATGGACCTTGCGATGTCAAGGTTGTCAGCAAGCCAAATCTCTAGACTGATAGATATTTCTGCAGGCGGTTTTACACCTACAGAAAAACAAGAAGCAAAAGAAATGTTTTATAGTAATTTTACAGATGCTGAACAGGATTGGATTCTTGGCATCTATGAAAAGTACTATGGACTAGTGAGTGAGGGATAACATGAAGAAAATATTATTGATACTTCTGATGTTGGTATTAACAATGTCATCAGTATTTGCAGAGTCAGTAGATTCAAATTATTTAGATTTAATATTTGATAAATTTGCATCAATGTCTGAATCTGAAAAAGATACAAATGAATCATTATTATCAGGGTTTATAGCGACTAACACAGGATTAGAAGTGCTTTATATGGAAGCTCTTAAAAAAACTGATGCAATGGAAAAATATAATATTAGTGAAGCAGATGTAAGAAGAAACATTAATGCGCTTAAAACTTGGTCGGTAGAAGACCGTAAAGCATTGGTAGCTGCAGGTGCGGCTGGTGATAAATCAACTGTGAAATCGCTTAATAAAAAGAATGCTGATTCTTCATCCGGAGATACTTCTACTGGAACTGGTGGTGCTGGAAGTCCTACCGGAACAGAAACAACAATACCTGTGGATGCGACACGCGAAGAAAAGTTAGCGTTCAAAGGATTGATTACTGCTGAAATCAGTGTCAAGCCTGAATTGGAGTCAAAGAGATTTCAAGATACAGAGAACCATTGGTCAAATGACTATGTATTATATTTGGTTGAAAGAGATATTATATCAGGCAAAAGTGAGTTGAGTTTTGATCCAGAAGCTTCAATATCTAAAGCTGAAATAGTAACTTTAGTAACCAAGTTAATAATAAGTGACAATACAAAAGTACCATCTTATTCAGGTTCGGTTGCAGATATAGAAGCGGGTAAATGGTATGACAGTCACATGCAAAGAGGACATGCACTTGGTCTGATTGCAGAGAACACTTCTGGTAGTCTAGAGCCTCTTCACAATTCATCACGTGAAGAAGTTGTAGAGATTCTGATTAAAGCAATAGAAGCGTTAGAGATTCCTGTTGCAGATGAGTTAAAAGTTTACTCGGGAGACTTTAAGGATTTTGAGCAAATATCAGACACTAGAAAAGAAGCAATGACAATAGCGATTAATCTTGGATTTATTAGCGGAAAAGGTGAGGGTGTTTTAGATCCTAAAAGCGAAATAAAGCGTAGTGAAATTGCGGTTGTCGTAAAAAAACTGTATCTATATATTGTTGAAAACATGTAATAAGCGCTGTTATATGTTTCGGGATATATATAACCTAAATCAATGATTTAGAGGGGTAATAAGGAGGAAGAAAGAGACATGAAGTTGAAAAAAATTTTAGTCGGAGCTGTAGTGACTTCGATGATCTTTACAAATTCAATGGTTGGTTTCGCAGAGACACCAACAAAAGAAGATTTATTTGAAGATGTTCTTTCAAGATTTGAAATGGTTCTTGAAAGCAATAGTACAAAAGAAGACTATGCTGTTGATATGTTCTATCTTGTTAAGAAACTAGATAGAGCAACTATGAAAGCAGAAATCGAAAAAAATCTTGATAGAGATAAAGATTCAAAAGCAACATTAGCAAAATATGGTTTAACAGCTACTGAGATTGAGGAAATGTTTAATGAATTAAAAGGATTACTTCCTAGTGACACTAAAGATTTAGAGTCAGGTACATTATTTGGTGATCTATACACTGATACAGATATTCAATATGCTAATTACGTTGATTATCTAAAAGAATTTTCAAAATCAGTATATGCTATTTTACCATTTGAAGTAAAAGAGGAATTAAAGAAATTCACTAAAGATGGTTCAGTGGAACAAGAAGAAGTACTTATAGTGATATTACATTCTGTTATGAATGAGACTATAGGTGAGGCTGAGTGGAATACTGATGAAAAAATGTATACATCTTTATCTTATGGAATAGATCCTACTAAAGGACCAGATACAGTTGAATCTATTTTAAATGAATACAAAGATTCAAGTGTGAAAGAAGAAAATATTGAAGAGTTAAAGTATGTTTTTACTGATCTTGCAAATACTATTCTTTTTTCGACTGTTGATTCTATAATTGAAGTGTCTATCAACACTCCAGAGGATGCAATTGACGAATTTTCTCTATTAACTAAATTATTAGTTGATACTAAACTTGTAACTTATGTTGAAGTGAAAAATCCACCAAGTGATAAAGATGACGATGACGATGACGATGACGATGATAAAAAAAGTGGTTCAACTGGTGGTTCAACAACACCAAAAACACCTGTTACTGGTTTAGATAAAGATGATCAAAAGAGATTAGATGAAGTAGCAGATCAATTAC
>JABXKX010000411.1 GCA_013619035.1 Peptostreptococcaceae bacterium | reverse complement strand
ACAAATATATCAAGTGATACTAACCATAATTTCCTAATCTGCCATTTCATAAGCTACTCCTATGATTTATAGTGTCTTTAGTTAATCTCCTTGCAAAAATAACTTCAAGTCATTCTTTAATACTTCTAAATCTTTAATGACCAAATAATAGATGCCATCTATCATGCTTTCACTAAAGTTACCAGTCGTTGGAATCAACAATGTTGAAATCTCATAGGGCTCATTTTGAACTCTATATTTAGAGATTTCTTCATAAATTTCATCTATATCAAAACTGGTTTCCAATAAGGGGTATACTTCCCCAATGGTGATGACTAACTCTTCATTTTTTAGTGTACTCAAAGCATTCATAACGGTTTCTAATACCGTTCTTTGTCGTTTGGTTCTTTCAAAGTCGCCATTACCAACATTTCTTATCCGAACATATGCGAGCGTTTGTTCACCATTTAATAAATACTCTCCAGCTGAATCAATACCATCAATGTTACGAACTTCTTTTTCATTAACCGTCACAACAACACCACCTAAGATATCAACAATATCTTTTAAATTATCAAAATTAAGTGTGATGTATTCATCGATGTCCAAATCAAAATTGTTCTCAAATGTCTCTATTGCAACTCTCTCTTTGCCATAAGCGTAAGCATGACCTAACTTAGTTTGGCCATGATCAATAATTGAAACCCGTAAATCTCTCATAAAAGAAACTATTTTCATTTTCTTGTGATAGTGATCCAATGTAACATACATCATCAAATCTGAACGACCTGAATAATCATCTTCTCTAGTATCCAAACCAAAAATCATAAAAGAGTAAGAATTTTTCGCATCACTTATGGGATGTCTAATGCTTGTATCTTCTACTGGATTTTCAACCAAATCAGCCACGAGTGCTTCGGTATCATAATCGGTCGGTGCTTGATCTGTCACATATGTTATATGACTGTCTTTCAATACATAATATCCTATGATTAAAATGAGTAATACTATCATAAAAATTATTAGAAGTGCTAATTTTTTAATACTAACGCCTCCTTATTCAAATTTAATTTCATATCTCCTTATTAATAAGTACCCTCTTAATCATTCATTTACTCATATTTTGCTCATTCTTTACCAAAAAAGTACATTTTCTACATGTCAATTCTTCTCCTAAAAAAGTGTTCTATTAGATGGAACAATTACTTCTTAATTTAATGATACCAAAATGATTGCAATTGCTCTATAAGAGCTGCCTATTTAGCCCTATTAGCCACTATATCGCCTATATATCGCATCTTTGACCAACAAAAAAAATACTTCTCTTTTTGAGGAGAAGTATCTATTCATAATAATAGTATTCTTTCTTTTTAACTTTAACTTTCGTTAGTGCGATGCCAACAATTGGTGTATTGACCTTTTCAATATTTCTAACACTAAGTACCATATCTTCTTTTTTGGTTTGTTTATTGGCTACAATTAGAACAATACCGTCAATACATCTTGAAAGTGTCAACGAATCCGCAACCGAAAGCACCGGTGGTGAATCAATTAATACCAAATCAAAACTATTCGAAATGTTTTTAATAAGTGCTTCCATTTTGTTTGACATCAAAATTTCATTCGGATTGGGTGGTTTAGGACCTGATGGAATGACATATAGGTTTTTCACTTTCGTCTGTTTGATCACTTTTGCAACATCTTGATTTTCAACAATAATATTTGTAAGTCCAATATAATTTGATATCCTGAATAATTTATGAATTCTAGGTTTTCTTAAATCAGCATCAATCAATAATACTTTTTTACCGATTTGAGCAAATGCAACTGCAATATTGGCAATCGTGGTTGTTTTACCTTCACTTGGATGAGCACTCGTAAACATAAATTTTTTATACTGTTTATCCACACTCATAAAATCCAAATTGGTTCTTATCAATTTATACAACTCAGCATCATATGCATTGGTATTATTTAGCATAACCATGCCCTCGTCCAAATCATTTGATTTAATAGGCAAAAGTTGTCCTAAAAATGGTACAGATACCAACTCTTCAATATCCTTTCGACTATTTACTTTGGTATCTGATAAGACTATAACAATACGAATGATAATACCGAATAATCCACCAAGAAATATAAACATCACCGTTGAGGATAACACATTTGGACTGACGGGTTCAAATACAGGGACTGCCGCATCAACGACTTGTATATTTTTAGCTCCGATGACATCCTCAGCCTTTATAATTAACACTTCAGCAAATGCATTCGCTAAAAAAGAAGCCACATATGGATCTTTATCAACAACAACTATCACCATAAATCTAGAATCTTTTACCGTTCTGACACTCACTCGTTTCAACAAACTTTTGGGATCGATATTGGAATTTCTTTTCTTAACCACTTCTTCTCTCACGGTTTTAGTTTTTATCAGTTCTTTATAATCTACGATTAACTGTGCACCAATTTGTAAGTCTAAAAAATTAAACTCCGCTAAAGCGCCTGATTCTTTACCAATAAATATAGTGACTTCCGATTCATAAAGATTTGGAATTTCATAAGCACTCAAATAAAATGCAATACTACCAAATACAATCATAAATATGACAATCAACCAAGCTTTCCGAAATACATGTTTCAATAAATCAAATATGGTAAACTCTTTATGATATTGACTCATTATGTACTCCTTTCTCTTGTTTGTCCTGATGGCTGTATTATCACCAATTCAATGTTATAAGTAATTTATACCCACTGGGTTAAAGCTAAACAAAAAAAAACTAATACCGAAGTATTAGTTTTAGTCTATTATTCTAGATCTCTTACTCTTATTCTTCTTAAGCTTAACTCTCTAAAAATATTCGCTGTTGGCACTCTAAACCGAACACCGGCAGGTACAATAAAAGTATTTTGATAAGCATCTTGATAAACCTTATCACTACTTTGAATATCAAATACCTCAGTCACTGGTAATTGTTCTTCTGCAACTGCATCGTCTAATAATTGACTTTCATCAACTAACGCATAGTCAATTACAAAAAACTCATCATATGCATTAAGAAAAACATAATTTAAAGGTGCTGATATTCTATTATCTGAAAAATCAACAAGTGACAACATTGGTTCATTACCTTCAGATGCATAGTTATAAAACTTGAAAAGTGGCAAATCCGAAGATCCATCTGGATCAACCAAATGTTCTTTAACATCAATAACATTGTTACTAAACTGAATAGAACCGACATCAAAGTCTTCATTGGCTTGTAAATGTACAATGGAACCACTCATTTGATCTGCTGTTATTTCATTGTTATTAAAAACAAAATTTTCAATATATCTTGTAGAAATCGGGAATTTTATATAATGACCTTGAAACTTATTGTCTGTAATTTCATAGTATTCAGCATGTGCTTCTAAACTGATAAAATTCACAAATAAAGTTTCAACATCATAACCAAATTTTTCAGCAAATTCATTCTCAAGTATAAATTCATTGTTTTGATATCTTCTGATTAATGGTAAACTACCACCTTTTGATTTTAGAAATGCATTAAACTCTTTATTAATATCAAAAGATATATTGTTTTTCCAAACATTACCTTCATAAAGCACTTCATTACAACTTAGATACGCATCATATAGAGCCACATCAACTTTGGATTTTAATCCTTCAACATGATTGCCAATATAGTCAACTTTATCACCTTCAGCCAATACAAATGTATAATAACTGCTAGATTCGTCAGCAGACCACCAGTCATCTTCACTGGTTACATAATTGTCTTGTATAAGAAGATTTTTTCTAGGAC
>JABXKX010000228.1 GCA_013619035.1 Peptostreptococcaceae bacterium | reverse complement strand
CGTGGGCTCGGAGATGTGTATAAGAGACAGATTATATTGAGGACATTCTTAATCATACCGTCTAAATCAAATGGTTCATTTTCAATGTCAATCTTCCCAGCTTCTATTTTAGAAAAGTCTAAAATATCATTGATAATACTGAGCATAATAGATGCAGCATGTCTTATCTTTTCAATATGAGCTTTCTGTGATCTTTCTAAAGACGTATTATATAATATATAGCTTAAACCGGTTATCGCGTTGAGTGGCGTTCTGATTTCATGTGACATCCTTGCTAAAAAGTTTGACTTGATTTCATTCGCCAACTCAGCTTCTCGTTTAGCAATCTCTAAATATTCTTCTATTTCAATTCTCTTTTTAATCTCTTTACGTAATCTAAAAATCCAGTAAATCGAAACCATTGTGGCGATAATAATGACACTGAATGTGATGGCTACAATTCGAATAATACCACTGTAATCCACTGTCTTAATCATGCCAACCCATTTGTTTTGAATTTCTATTCTTTCAGCTTCTGTAATTTGTGATAATCCTTTATTGATTATACTATGTAGTTCTGGCCAATCATTTCTAACTGCGAAATGTAAATAGTTTGATGTTTCTGATTCAAAAATAATATACTTAAGTTCTGTTAAACCATGTGTACTGATCAAATGACTAGAAGTTGCTAGATTACCAACAAAAGCCTCTTCTTTACCATCAGCAACAGCTATTAAAGCCTCATCAACCGTATCATAATAATGAATGTCTATTTCTGGAAATTGTTCAATATACCCTTGATGCGAACTGTTTTGTTGAATAGCAACCGTATGACCAAAAAGATCTTTATAATTTTTCACATCACTATTTTCTTGTAGTATAATAGCACGTTGAAACGTATAATATGGTTCAGAAAACAGAAAGTATTTCTCCCTATCACCCGTTTTAGAGATACCTGGTAAAACATCTATGTTTTTTTCAACGGCATCTATATACGCTTCAGACCAAGTTTTATTTCTAACAATTTGCATATTCAAACCTGTTTTTTCATTGATAAGTTTAATATACTCATTTGTTAAACCTTTATATTCTCCATCAATATCAATAAATTCAAAAGGGTAAAATGAGGGATCAATACCAAGTGTAATCATGGGATGATCCTCAATGAACAAAAGTTCTTCTTCTGTTAAACCAACCGAATCACCCGCATAACTAATTGATATTAATAATATCATTACAAGCATTAGAATAAGGCATACTTTACATCTCATTATAATTACCTGCTTTTTTCGACTGGTATTTATTAGATATCTCATGATAACTACCTGCTTTTTTGGATTGGTATTTAATAGCAATCTCATGAATTGATTCTTCTATTTCTAAAAAAGCTTCAATTAGTGATGGATCAAAGTGTTTACCACTCTCATTTTTCATAACAATCAAAGAATATTCATGAGAGAAAGCTTCTTTATAAACCCTTTCACTCGTCAATGCATCATAGACATCAATAATAGCCATTAATCTGCCTTCTAATGGAATATCTTTGCCTATTAAGCCATTTGGATAACCTGTTCCATCAAATTTCTCGTGATGTGTTCCAATGAGTCTTAATGCTGTTAACATAAAAACATCCATCTCTTCATCTCCGAACTCTGATTTAATGGCATCTACACCAAATCTGACATGCTCTTTCATCTGAGAGTATTCTTCTTCTGTCAATTTACCCGGTTTTAACAAGATTTTATCTGGAATCCCCACTTTACCAATATCGTGAAGCGGTGCAGTTTTATACATGAGTTCTTTTTTTTCTTCCGTAAGTATATGTTTATACGTTTGTTTTTTACTTAAATGTTCACATATCGTTTTCATCATTTGGAGTGTTCTTCTTGTATGATTTGAAGACTCCACATCTCTAACTTCTAAAAGCCCAACTAAAGCATTAATAGTAATATCGCGAGTCAGTAACAACTGCTTTGTTCTTTGACGTACCAACTCCTCGAGATGATCATTATGTAATTTAATTTCTTTCTTAGCAATTAATAGATTAAGATGCACTTCGATACGTTTCAATAACGATTCTGAATTCAAAGGTTTTCTGATGTAATCCACAGCTCCTAATTCCAATCCTTTGATTTCATTTGATACTTCTTCATAATTCGTTAAAATTAAAATGGATATATCTAAGTGACTAAAATCACGACGAATATGTTCGAGGACTTCAAAACCGTTCATATTAGGCATATTTAGATCTAAAATAATGATATCAATATCAGTTTCGGTCCTTAATACTTCAAGTGCTTGAATGCCATCATATGCAGTAAGGGTTTGAAAATCTTCTAGGATATTTTGAATTATGAGTTGGTCTACTTTCGAGTCATCTACAATTAAGATTTTAGTATTTAACATCACTCTTCTCCTCTTAGTATCTTATCGCCTTCGATTTTTATTATATTGAAGAATTCATCTATTGTTATTTCTCTTTTCATGAGTCTATTAAGATTCGGTGCATAAAGTGTCTCTTTTATAATCATCCATTTTGGTGCAGGTACATCAATACTAGTAATGCCATATGAAGCTATAAAAACATTAAATATTTGATAGGGTTCAAATGCTTCTGACTCTAAAATATCTTGTCTTACAGGTAATCTAAATGGATAAAATTCATTTCTTTCCGGACTGAATTCACCCTTCATAATCGCGATTTGTGCTTCTTTAGAAATCATAAACTCTATAAAAGAATTCACGATTTCACGTTTTTCATCTGATAGTGATTTGCCATAAGATAACATCATAGGTCCAACTTCAGAATTTGCACCTATCTTATCAAGTGATAAAACACCTACCTCAAAGGGATTGTCATTACGCCATATATCAGTTACGCCCCATAAACCCTGTATTTCAAAAGCAACTTCTTTATTTCTGAAATACGCCATTACTTCAGTACCAGTGTCTTCTAACCAGGTATCTTGGGCGTACTTAGATAAAGTGTCTCTATAATATTCGAGCGCTGATCGACTTTGTTCTGTATGAATAGCAACTTGATTATTTTCTATTAATTTGCCTCCATTACCATAAATAAACTGATTCACCATCCAAGAAAGATCATTGTGATTCGCACCGACCAATCCAATACCTTTGGCATCAGTCATCTCTTCTATCGTTTGTAATGCCGACTCAAAAGAAGTTTTATCTACGATGCTACTTGCATCAACACCTGCCTCAGCAAGTAAGTTTTTATTATAAATTAGAGCCATAGAATGGCTGACCCAAGGTATGCCATAATATGTTTGATTGACTTTACTAAGATTAAACAAGCTATCTGAAATCATATCAGAATCTGAAATATCTTCTTTGGTAATTGAAGATAAATACCCTTCATCTCCTAATAGTTGAACGTATCTGTAAGGTAATACAAAAACGTCCACTTGATCTGTTGACATTAACTCTTTAATTTCTTCTAAGTTTTCATCACCACTTATGGTTTCAATAATATAGTCCTCTTGTGATTGATTGAATGTTTCAACTATTTTTTGTATGGCTTCTCCCCTACCAGAATATGCTTTCCACGTAATTCTAAATGTAATTTTCTCTTTTACAGCAACAACTTCTTCTGATTCTTGACAGCCAATAAAAATACAAGCCATCATACATATTAATAAAATAAATATCTTTTTCATAATAACATCCTCTTCTAATCATAAGTTAATTTATTATACCCATTTTATAGTAGATTATTGACTATATCACAATTAATCTAAAAAAAACAACTTTCATTAGAATGATAGTTGTTTAAATTAGCGACTTATAAAATGT
>JABXKX010000442.1 GCA_013619035.1 Peptostreptococcaceae bacterium | reverse complement strand
CATCAAAACATCATCTTCTAAAATATTATATCCTGACATGGTATTATCAAATACTTCAATAAAAGAAATCTTATCACAGTGATAGCCTTCTACTTTTTTATCCAAGGTTGGAATTGTACGTTGTCCGACTTCTTTTTTAGTATGAGCATTATAAACAGGATACTTTCTTAAAATGTTATCTAACGCGCCTGACCATGATGGTGCTAAATCCACTTCATGATGTTTTACTTTTTCTACAGGTTTTGCTACGGGGCGCTTCTTAACATATTCCTGTTGTCTTGCCATTGCCTCTTGTGATAATGCTTCGGGTTTCAGTTCTAAGACTTTAAATATTTTTTCAGCGATAGACTCACTAATGATCTTTTTACCAGACTCCACTTGTTCTATATAATTCGCTGTAAGACCACACTTTTTCCCTAGTGCTTTGGTCGTCATATTCTTTTTTAATCTTGCTAATTGTATTTTTTCTGCTGTTTTATTCATAAGACCCTCGCTTTCTAACCTATTGTATCAAAAATAAAGCCCTAGGAAAACCTAGGACTTAATAGAATCTATTAAAATTTCAAATAATTCATCCGAAATGTGTAATGCTTCTTTAATTTCAGATCCTTTAGCGACATTACAATTGGCATTCATATGTGCTTGACTAATTGCACCTTTAAAGATTAAAGCAAAATATTCAGTGTTAATATCTTTAAAAATACCTGCTTGAATACCTTCTGAAATAATATCTTCTATGGTTTTTAATTCTCTTTCTCTAGTTATATAAAACTTAGTTTTCAGTGTTTCACTTGCACTAGAAAGTCGTGCTAAGATTAAACCAAACAGTTTGCCATGATTTAAACTGATTTCTTTTTCTATCTCTACAATAACTTTTAATTTATCAATCGCATTATCTTTTTCTTTGATCTGAGCATCGAGGGTATCGAAACCCATATCAATTAGAAATATTACCATTTCTTCAAATAGACTTTGTTTGCTCTCGAAGTATTCGTAAACAGTACCTTTTCCAATCCCTGCACGTTTTGCTATTTCCGATATTTTTGCCTCATGATACCCTTCTTCTTCAAAAACCTCTTTTGCTGCCATAAGGATCTTTAAATGTTTATCATTCATTACAACCTCACTTCATCAGAAAATGTAACTTTATCTCGTTTTTTACTTGAAAGTTTATTGAGTAATGCATACATCACTGGTATCAAAACAAGCGTCAATACAGTAGATAAGAGCAAACCACCAATAACTACAAGTGCAAGAGGTGCCGTTGCTTCAGATCCTTCTCCAATACCTATCGCCATTGGAAGTAATCCTAAAACAGTTGTTAAAGTTGTCATTAAGATTGGTCTTAATCTAGTCGGACCCGCCTTCAAGATAGCCTCTTCTACACCCATATTTTTCTTTCTAAGCGTATTAATGTAGTCCACAAGAACAATACCATTATTTACAACAATACCCGTTAACATGATCACACCGATGATACCTGGCATACTGATAACTTTGCCAGTGATTGCTAAAGCAAATATACCACCTGAAATTGCTAGAGGCACAGCAAACATAATGATAAATGGATATACCAGTGACTCAAACTGAGATGCCATAATCATATAAACTAAAACGACTGCAAGCACCAAGGCTAAGAATAAACTACTAAACGAACTGATTAACTCCTCATAATCCCCACCAATTTCATAGTTATAACCTGAAGGGAAATATAGATTTTCTAATTGTTCTTCAATATCGGAGTTAACACTCGCCAAATCTCGATTCGAAATTTGTCCCGTTACTCTTACCACTCTAACTTGATCATTTCTTTCAACAGCAACAGGACCTTCTTCAATGTTAATATTTGCTACTTTTGAAAGTGGAATGGTTGCACCAATTGGTGTTTGGATCATTAATTTTTCAAAGTTATTGATACTATCACTTAAGTCTGATTCCATTTTTACAGTCACATCAATTTCTGTACCATCAACTTTATATTGCGTAGCTGTGATACCCGATATAGCATCTCTAACCGCTTGAGAAATAGTATACGTACTCAAACCATATTGTGATGCAATATCTCTATTAATCGTTACTTGAAGCTCTTCAGCTGCTTTTCCAAGCGTTGATGTGACTTCTCTAGTACCTTCAACAGACTGTACTATATCCGTAATATCATCAGATAATTGTTTTAGGATTTTATAATCATCACCTTTTACAGAAATTTCAACAGGTGCTAAACTCATGCCACCACCCATGCCTTGTTGCCCAGCAACTGAAACGGTGATATCTGCACCAGCGAAATCCTTTAACATATTTCTCATCTCATCTGCAACAGTGGCTGTCTCTTTTACTCTAACGTCCATATCATTTAAGATTAAACTGATATTACCAGTATTGTTGTTAGATGCGATAAAAGCCATACCTGAAGATCCAATACTCACGGATACAGCAGAAACATCTTCATGTGCTGAAACCAATGCTTCTATTTCACTAACCAGTTCATCGGTTTTTTCTACACGTGTACCAAGAGGTGTCTCAATAGAAATACTGATACGCCCTTCATCCATCGTTGGCAAAAATTCAGCACCTAAATTACCACCTACAAAAATGGATGATGCAAATACCATAACAGCAATCGCTATTGTAATAAATTTATGTTTTAAAGCTCTTTTTAATAATTTGGTATAGCTTGTTTCCACTTGTTTGAAAATCTTATCAAACCAAGAATATCGCTTCTTTTCATCTTTTTTATGGTCAATCTTCAATAATTTAGAGGCAAGCATCGGTACTACAGTTAAGGCAACTACCAAAGATGAAACCAAAGAGAACGTAACAGTTAAAGCTAGTTCTTTAAAGAGTGTACTGGTAATACCTTCAACAAATACAATAGGCAAGAATACAGCAATCGTTGTTAAAGTAGAAGCTGTTACAGCCATACCTACTTCTTGCGCACCTTCTTTAGCCGCATCAAATCTAGAATAGCCCATATCTCTAAAACGATAGATGTTTTCTAGTACAACAATGGAGTTATCCACGAGCATTCCTATACCAAGGGCTAAACCACCGAGTGTCATTAAATTCAAAGTAACACCTGCACTATACATCATAAAGAAGGTGGCAATAACTGACACTGGAATTGAAATACCAATTACAAGCGTTGAACCAACATTTCTTAAGAATAAGTAGATGATAATGACTGCTAAAACACCACCGACAAGACCTGCAGTTGCAACATTACCAATAGAACTATTGATATACTCTGAGGCATCGTAAACAGATATAATGTTTAAACTCTCTTCTTCTTTCGCAAGTTTTAACATTTCTTTACTAACCGCTTCAGCAACCTGCACGGTATTAAAACCAGTTTGTTTTGTCACACTTAAGCCAATACTGCTTTTACCGTTTACTCTGTTGATGGATTGTAGTTCTTTTTCTTTCATGTTAATTTCAGCAACTTCAGAAAGTTTTATAACCGATCCGGTATTCAGAGTAATCGGCATATTAGCAATATCTTGAACCGATTGGAATTCACCTAAAGTTCTAACGGTTAAGCTTTTAGTGCCTTTATCCACTTGTCCACCTGGCAAGTTTAAGTTTTCAGCTCTTAACAAATTGGCTATTAGACTATTTGTTAAACCATAACCTTCTAGTTTTGCTGAATTCAAAAGAATCTCAACTTCATTTTCATATCCACCAGTAATGTCAACTGAAGCCACGCCATCGATTCTTTCAATACGAGATTGAATCTTGTCTTCTACAAGACGTTGTGCTTCTAGCAAACCATTTTCACTGGTAATACTATAATCCATAATTGGAAA
>JABXKX010000538.1 GCA_013619035.1 Peptostreptococcaceae bacterium | reverse complement strand
AATCCGATGCGGATTGCATATTACAGGGCTATTAGTGAACAACCAGAAAAGGATGCATGGGAAGTGATGCAAAATTGGATTAATAAACACAACTTAGGAGAACTATTTACAACTAGGTATATGGGATTTAATAACCCAAATCCTACTCCAGGAAGCAGTATTTATGGATATGAATTATGGGTTACTGTTACTCAAAATAAACAATGTAATGATGAAGTTAGTCTAAAATCGTATGAAGGTGGGTTGTATGCCGTTGTAAGTACCAATATATATGATATCGTCCAGACGTGGCAGCAATTATATAGTTTTGTTGAAAACAGTGAAATCTATACGATGGGCACTCATAGATTACTTGAAGAATACTTAATTGTAAATGACTCATCCTTGGGAAGTGAAATACAATTGGATCTATACTGTCCAATTGTTGAGCGACGAATTGCTACCGGCATGAACGACAAATTATTTTATCGTGGTAATTCGTTGGAACAACACGTTGGAATCTGAACTACAGTTTATAATCATTAAAACTACACTTTCTCATAGGTTTGTTTGATGCAATAATTTCTTGTTGTATGAAATAAGGCTATGACAAAATTGTCATAGCCTCAGTAAATTTAGAATAATGATTGAGCATCGATTGCTGCCATCATGGTTTCTGCATCGATTACTTCTTTTTTTAGTTGTGCACCAAGATCGAGTGCAAAGGTCATGACGTTGTCTATTAATCGTGGATTACCACGACTATAACTGTGAGCTGCGCTTATTGCAGCATCTTCAATGATTGTTCTACTAGAGCCTGCAATGGATAGTTTATGAGAAATATATGCAGAGACTTCACTATCATCAAGGCCATTATAATTATAATGTACAGTGATTCTTTGCCTTAAAGCCTCATGTACAGGTTTTTCTAAAGTATGGTTCAAATGAGGTTCGCCTGCAATAATTAAAGTAAAACAGTTTAATGAATCATAACCATGATTCATAAGCATTTTTAGGTCCTTGAGAATGCCTGAATTTAGATATTGTGCCTCATCGATTGCGATGATAAGGGGTTTTCTTTTCTCTTTGTACAGGTAGTAAATGCGTTCCTGAATGCTTTTAAACATAGTGGTTTTACCACCTTTAACTTCTAAACCTAGAGAAGTACAGAGTTGTTTATAAAATTCAGAAACCGAAACTGTTGAAAGACATATATACTGCATTTGATAAAGGCTTTGATTAAGTGATTTAGCAAAGCATCTAAGGGTGTATGATTTACCCATACCAGGTCTAGCTGTAAAAACACCAATACCTCGTATGTCTTTTAAGTAATTCAAACGGTCAATCATCGCCTTATGATCCTTAGATTCAAATGAATCAGATTCCTTTAGGAGTTGTTTATCAAATGGGTTATGAGAGAGTCCATAAAAGGATTTAAACATGATTTTCACCAGCCTTTCTTCTAGAATAATCTAAGTTATTATGTGGATTATTACGTTTGGTTCTTGAATTAGCAATTTTATCAGTTGGTACGATTGGGTAGCGTTGATCATCATATAGGATATAAGCATCATCCATAGCACCAGGTAAAAATCTTACCTGTACTTTCATGCCAATAAACTGCTGTGGTGCATCGTAGTAGGTTTTGTTGATAGAAATACAAGCATCGTTGTTTACCTTTCTATCCACTCTATTATGGAATGATTCATCTAACCACTCGTGTGATTTAGGTACTTGATTTGTCCTTTGGTACGGATAAAACGGTCCATAGGCGTCTCTTTAATAGCACTATGAACAGTTGTATTATGTTGTCTAATATAATCGTTAAGTAGTTTGTTAAACGCTTCTAGAGAAGTGATGGTTGATGTATCTAAACCGTTTAACCAACGGTCGCGAAGTGTTCTGAAATTTCTTTCTACCTTCCCCTTAGAGCTACCATCTCTAACAGGTGTGTGGAGTTTAACAGTGCCGATAGAACCACAAATTAGAGCGAGTTGTTTATCGATGTAGTTACTACCATTATCGAGATATAATTTGTGAGGGATCCCATAAGTAGCAACACCGCCTTTAAGTACTTTCTGAAAGTTGTAAGCATTGTCATTATAAAAGATTTGACCACCAACGATTAATCTCGAGTGGTCATCAAGGATCATAATAAGATAGGTACGACGCTTTTTACCATCTTCAGAGATATAAGGTAAGTAACAAGTATCCGCTTGCCACATGGCACCAAAGTAGGGTTCTTCAAAGGCTTTACGATCTTTGATATTTAGATTTCTAGCAGCTTTTAAGTCATGTTTTTTAATAAATCTCTGAACAGCAGCAACTGAAACCGTTGCAGGTATAAATCCATTTTCAACGAGTCTGAAATAGATTTGTGTGGCATTGAGTTTAGGAAACTGTTCTTTAAGGTTAAAGATTTCTTGGATCGCAGCACTGTTTAGTGCTCGAGATGTGCCTGAATCGGATCTTGTTTTAGGCATGAGACCATCCATACCATAGTGTCGGTAAGCTTCAACCCATTTTTCTAATGTTTTAGGATTGTACTTAAACAAAGTACCATCGGGTAATGTAATCTCCTTTGCAGTGACTTTTCTAAAGTATGCAGCAGCAGAAGGCTCAAAGTAGGTACCTTGAATAACAGGTGCTATAAGAGCAAACCTGAAGTGAGCGATGTCGATAGGGTTGGCTTTAATTTTAGGCATATAATTCCTCCATTTCTTCTTGTGTTAAATCACTACTAATGATAATAGTGATGACTAGAAGATGCCATTTCGGAATTATGTGAAGGCAAAAAAAAGATGTAATAGAAATTATGAAGAATTAAATCGTGTTGTTTTAAAATTCTGAAGGAAAGAAGTTTTAGTGATTTGATAAAAAGAAGAAACTGATTTGACACAGCCTAAAATGTCATCAATGAACTTGATAGGTGAAATAACAGCATCATTAAGAATGCCTAACCAGATGTGCTTTTGCTCTTTAAAGAGCTTTATCCAATCATAAAGTGTCGAAACAGAGATTTGAAAGAAATCACAAAGATTTGTGATAGTTTTAGAACCTAGGAAATAGGCTCTAAGGACTGTAAGAATAAATGATAAAGTATAAGAACCAAAAGGAATAAGATGATCTGGAATAATAGCATGAGTATGATTACAAGAATTACAAATCACTCTTGTAATAGAGATGGTATGACAAGTATTTAGACCACATTCGAAAGTGATCATATTTCTATTGTAACTAGAAAAAAAGGTGCAATTATATTTAGCACCACAGAGTGGACAAGTAACTTTATTAACTTGAAAATTATCCGTGTATGAATTAAAAACCATTAAATCAGTATTAGAATGAAAAAATGACTTGCCAAAAGCATTAAAAACTCTTATCATAACATTATATTTATGTGGTTCCTCAAAGAACTATGTATTTTGTTAAAGAGAAGAAACTGTGCTTGCCGGCTGGTGTTCTTCTCTTTTGTTTTTTGCCAATAACATGATGTTATAAGATAGTAAGAAATTAATCAAGAAAAATACTGCGTTGTAAAATACAACACAGTAAAGTAGAAACGAATTAAAATTACGAACAACAATTTGTAGCTAACTTGCAGCCGATAGTACCTGTAAATTGTTGCTTAACATCCAATAAAACTGTCAAAGCATTAATGGCATAAGATGTTATGAAATATTCATGTCAGGAAAAACTTAACACATTAGAAGGAGAGGTATAATTATGATTAAATTTACGAGAGCAAATCAAGATGACGCTAAAAGACTTACTGATTTACAAATCAAGACATTCGATGATGATGCAAGACGTTACTTTAATCGTCCTG
>JABXKX010000630.1 GCA_013619035.1 Peptostreptococcaceae bacterium | reverse complement strand
TAAGAGACAGTCAAAGAACTGTGATAAGTCAAAGTACAAATTCTTTTCATTGTCCATTAGATGGCCCTTTTCTAAGTCTAAATAGTAATCTGTGTTCACACCATTTCGTTCATTATGAACTCGATAATGTACTATTCCATCGTCAGTATTTTCGATAGTCATATAGTCAACATTAAGTATTTTCTTTATTACTCTAAGAAGTATATCTCGATTGTATTGCGATAATGGTTTATTAATTTCAAGATGATTTCGAACTTCAGTTATTGAATAATCTAAAACTGCTTGTCTACCAGTACCATCTGGTTTAATTTCATATATTTGAAGTCCGTATGCACCATTCCAAAAGAATGCTTTTGATTCAGTTTGACCTGCAGGTTCATCTAAGTATAATAAGTCAGAACCATAAGGTATTAGAACTTTATTAGTCCCATCTTTATTCATTCTATAAATTATTCTATGATAGTCTATATAGCCATTTATATTCACACTATTTATGTCATAAAGTCTGCAATAAATTTTATCATCAATTACAAAATAATTTGCGATATCAAATGTTTCAGTTAACTGGGTAGTGTTTTTCCCGTCGGTATTTACTCTAAACAAATTGCCATTTTTCAAGTAATATAACCACTCCCCATCAATATGATACATAAAACTAGAATGCTTTGGATTGTATTCATATTCTACAATAGCTTCTCTATCAAAGGTGTTTTCATCGACTTTATATACTGTTATTTCGCCTTCATCACGAAGCCATTCAGCATAGAAAATATAACCGTTGTTATATTGAAGTCTGTAAACATCTTTAAAACCGATAAGTGTTTGATTGCCGCCATTTTTATTCATACGCCAAAGAGTACTATTCGGATAGTCTAAGGTATAGTATATATAATCATCAACTATCATTAAATTATAGGCATCTGAACGTAATAGAAGTGTTTTATCAGAACCATCTTTTCTCATTTTATAGATAAAGCCATTAGAGTATGAACTGTCGTATCTTGGATTTTGAATAAAGTATAACCACTCGTCATCTAGATTGATATAAGATACAGATTCTCTAGTCAACTGATAAGACTCAGTTCTATCTTTATTAACCTTATAGATACCATTATATCCATTATATGCTAGCGCTGTCGAATCACCTAGAAGATAATCCCATTCATCATCAAATGCAACATGTCCCCATGTAGCTATGTTATAGTTTGTGTTGCCCATTTTAGGAGGTGCTTCATTACTATTAGTATTACCATCATTATTTAGATTACGTTCTTTATTATTAATGACATCTAATACATGACTAATAATGACAGCCGCTTCAGCTCTTGTAACCATGTCTTTAGGATTGATTGTAGTATTAGTTTTTCCTACTAGAATACCTGCAGAAATACATTTTCTCATACTATCGATAGCATATGTACTTATGGAAGATATATCAGTATACTTACTATCAAGAACTTTGTCATCTACTTGGATATCATTGAGTTTAAGTGCATTATTTATGATTACAGTCACATCTTGACGAGATATAGCAGCACTTGAATCAAAAGTACCATCGGGCTTACCACTTATTAATCCATTGGACGCTGCAATCATAATGCTAATATAAGCAGGATGGTTTTGAGTAATATCACTAAATTCGATCTTCTTATTACCCATTGCTAGGTTAAGAGCATTTGATAAGAATGCTGAAAACTCTCCTCGAGTAACAGGTTCATTAGGATAATAATGAGTTGCATCTCTAGTATAGATATCTCCTTTTGCCAGTAACGGAGCCATTATATCATACGCCCAATGAGCAGCAATATCTCTAGAGATTAACTCAACAACAGGCACACTTAATAGTTCTTTATCATTCTTCTGAACAATAAGTTTCATATCTGTATTCTCTATTAGAACACTTTTAAGACAATCAATGCTCAATTTCCCTATATTGTAACTGTTCAGTAACAAAGTTCTTTTTTGTGTATCTGCTCTATTTGCTAGAAATAGCTTATAATCTGTGACTTCATTACTTTCATTAATCGCGTTTAATGAGAAGGTAAACTTGTCATTATGTATTGAGGTTGAGACATCCTCAGCGCTTAGTTTAGAACGATTTCTTTCAGATTCTACAAAAGTAAATTTGTAAGATCCTTTCTCACTATCATATGAAGATAAGAAATATGCTGGCAATAGGTAGTTAGAAAAAATAACTTTAACTTCATATGCCTTATCTTTAACTTCTGGATAAACGAAAGGTACTACATCTGTATAATAAGTATTACTTAAAACGAGTTCTTTAGTTTGAAGATCATAAAATTCAAAAGTGACACCGTTAATAAAGTATTGTTTGTCAATAAACCGATTAAGTGATGAAGAATTTTGGCGGGTGATTTTTAGTCTATAATTTTCTTCTTCAGGATATAATACTATGCTATTTGGATAAGCATTATCTGTTACTTTGATAAGTGGACTTAACCGCATGTTTTCTGATACAGCAATACTATCTGGTTTGAATAAATGAACAGATACAGATTCACCTTTAGGATCATAACATTTTAATGTTAGAGGATTTTCATAGTTTAAGTCGAAATCTCTTATAATATAATCATTTCCGTTAAGCATAGAATAAAGCTTCATTCTTTCATGATTATCATATAACTTTTTTTGAAATAATTGATAAGTCCTATATAATGATTCATCTGCTTTAATGACAGTTCTGTTATTAGATGAATAGATGTTGTTCTCTCTATAGACATACATTTGGTCGTCAGTTATTGAAACCAAAGACAATTCATAAGTACCTTTAGAAACATAGAAAGTCTTATTGACAGATTGTTGTGCAGTGCCTGAACTTCTTACATCCTCTCTGCGACCTTTATCAAAATTAGCATTCTTAAATAAATAGTATGTTAAATTATCATCTGATTTAGAATCGGTAGACATGTTTAATTCAATTTTATCGAGCTGATTTATGTAATAATTGACATGAAGTGGTTTAGTTTTGTCTAGTTTAGATAAAGGAACTATTTCTTCAATGTGATAGTGGTAATCGCTCATATCATTTGAAATCATAATATTGACATCAGATGACACTTCACTATAAATACTTAACTTATTGAAGTTTATTTCTACCTTCATAGCTGATGTTACATAATAGGATCTGTTTTCATATTCATTCGTATTTGGTGATGCTATAATCCGGGTATAATTTGAACCGCCTGATTGGATCTGAAGACTAGCATATGTTAAATCAAGTGGTTTACCATTGACATCAAATACACTAACTTCTAGCTGATACCCTGTTGGTTCATCTGCAAATGATACTATGTTATTTGTAGATAGAATTAAAGTCAGTGCCATTATTACAATTAATATTCTCTTCATCCTTACCTCCATAATCTCAATACAATTTCGCTCTCTATTTCAAGTATACATTAAAATTAGGAAAATATTAGTAATATAACGATTTATAAGAGTGTTTCTGCAGATATTGGTTTGAATTATTTTGTGATTTAATCATGTAGCAAATATCCAAAAGACTAAGTCCTAAATAGAAGACTTTGGTGTCCTGATAGATTAAAAACCAATTATGACGTACCTGCGGCTGAAGCTTCAGGTACTTTTGGGGGACTATTTTGAATTATAAAGACGAGTTCAGTTTTAAGTATATTTGTTACTATAAGATCATTAAGATTGATGATAAGTTTTTGTCATATGGTACAATACAATTGGATTTTGAAGCTATAACAGATTAAATGAGCTAAATTGTTTAGAAGCGGTTATTCATATCATTGTAAACAAGTTTTATACTAATGGATGTAGTT